>NZ_VOSM01000013.1 GCF_007997015.1 Lujinxingia vulgaris | reverse complement strand
CGAGCACAACTTGCCCGTGAATGGCTGGTCGATCGTCTACGTTTCAAGCGGTTTCTGGGTGAACTGATCAAGTAGTACTAACCCCTTAACCACCTAACCACACCGCACGCCCCTCAATGCGGGAAAAGTGGTATATGGAGTCTCAACCCCACGTTGTGCGTACTCATCCACGCCGGCCGATAACTCTGCAGCACCGCCTGATAAAAGTACCCGATCTCAAACTGCTTCCCGGCGTAATACGCCCCGATGGTCGCGCCCGGCACCACCCCGCGGCTCTCGATCCCCCCGCCCAGCCCCAGCTCCAGCGTCACACCCCCGGAGGGCCCCACGCCGGACACGCGTCCGCGACCGTAGAGCGTAATAGCCTCCAACCCACCCCAGTCCGAGGGCACCACAAAGCTCAGGTCGGCCCCGCCTCCCGCCCGAAAGAGGGTCTCCACGCCGGCGAACGCAAAGGTCGTCTCGTAGGCGTACATATAGCCCACACCCAGTCCCAGTACCTCCGAAAAGCCGTAATCAAAACGCAGCCCGGGCATATGCACCCGCTGGCTGGTCTTGGTCAGCTCAAACTCCTCCTTATTGACCACGCTCCCCTGCGCGCTCGCCAGGCTCGCCACTCCCATCACCGCACACATCGCCACCAACGCCACCGCTGCTTTCGAATGACTCTTCATCCTTCCCTCCTGCACATCCTGTTTATCCACCACATCACGAATCCATATCCCCAGACGCATACCACCCCACGCCCTCAAAAATCGACCCACACCATCAACCCCAGCGCCCCAAAACCACAACCCGCATCCCCCCCGACGCCCTCACAAATCGACCCACACCATAAACCCGAGCGCCCCAAAACCACCCAACCACCCAACCACCTAACCACAAACCACGTCCCCCCCCAACGCCCGCACAAACCTCTCCACAACGCGCCCCTCTCAATCCACCGAACTCCTCCCCACCGCCCCCCCACCATCCGGCTCTTCCTCAGACGTTGAGGCCTCGTCGCCAATATCCATCCTCTGCACCAGCCACCCCACCGGCCGCCCGTCCTGAGTCGCAAGCAGACGAATCTCCACGTCCACCCCTTCAAACTGCGCCTCGATCACCGCCGCCTCGTGCGTCTCGCGAAAGGCCTCCAGGATCTCGCGCCGCCGCTCCCGCACCCAGCCCAGCGTCGCCTCGACCACCTCGTGATGCTCGACGGTCCAGGTCGAGGCGATCAGGTGGCTGTCCAGCCCCACCAGCATACGCTCTCCAGGGATGCCCCAGATGAGCCCGAGCACCAGCTGTTTTTGCTGGTTGATGCGCCCGCGCATCTCCGCCTGAAGCTCATCGCGGGCGTCGAGGGCGGCGTTGAGCTGGCGAGACACCACCCCCAGCTCATCGTTCTCCCGCATATCAAAACGCCTCCAGTGTTCCCCGACCAGGATCGCCTCGGCCACCTCGTTGAGCTCCTCCAGACGCAGCAGGATTTTCGACTGGAGCGCCCGCGCCAGAAAGACCATCGAGACCAGCGCCACGGTGACCAGAAGACCCAGCCAGCCTGCTGTCTGCAGGGCCGTCATGCGCGCGGCCTGATCGGCCTCAATGATGGCCTGGTGGTTGCGATCGAGGAGCTCAAAGGTCTGCTGGCGGGCCTGAATGTACGAGGGAAAAATCTCCTCGCTGAACGCCCGAAGCGGCTGCTCGTGACGCTGCGAAAGCGTGGTGTTTCGCACCTCGGTATAACCGGCATAATTCGCGCGAATCTCCTCCAGCAGCTCGCCTTCCCCCTCGATCGTGGCGTTGGCCTCCGCCCGCCCCAGCGCTGCATAAAAGGCCTGGTCGCTGAGCTGCATCCCCTCCTCGATGTTTTCGCCGGTGACCAGCGCGCTCATCGTCATCGTGTTCTGATGCTCCAGCGCCTCCATCATCTCCACCGAGGCGGTCACGCTGCGGAAGTTCTCGCTCAGGATGCGGTCGATGGCCTCGCTGATGCTGAAAAACCCGAACGCCGCCCCCCCGGCCGTCAAAAGCACGAGCACGGCCATGTAGCCGTAGCCCAGCAACAAGCGTGTACGAAGTTTCATCATGGCTTCAGCCTACTGCTCAAAGAGAGGTTCCAGGCGCGGCGCGGGCCGCCCGAGGGCATCACCACCGGCTCAGGCCAGCGAGGCCAGGTTGCGGATGGAGTTCACCGAACCCACCACCACCAGCACATCGCCGCTCTGCAGCGACTCGGCGCCCATAGGGTTGGCGATCACCTCATCGCCCCGCTGAATCGCCATGATCGAGACGGCGTAGCGGTTGCGAATGTCGAGATCGGCCAGCGTCTTGCCCACAAACGCCTCCGGGGCCTCGACCTCGGCCAGGTTGCTGTCGCCGAGCTCCACCTGCTCCAGGATGCTGGGCTGGCTTAAGCGCGCGGCCAACCTTCGCCCCATCTCCTCTTCGGGGTTAACGACCTCATCGGCGCCGATGGCGCGCAAGACCCGCGCGTGCAGATCGCTCATGGCGCGCGCCACAATGCGCGGCACCCCCACCTGTTTGAGGAGCGCTGTCGTGAGCACGGACGCCTCAATCGAGTGCGCGCCAATGGCGACCACCACGCAGCTCATCGTCTCGAGCTGCAATTCTTGTAAGGTGCGCTCATCGGTGGCATCGGCGCGAATGGCCACGTCGGCATCCTGCGAGGCGTTCTCCACCAGCTCCGCGTCCAGGTCGATGGCCATCACCGACTCGCCCTGATGCGCCAGGTTACGCGCCACGCTCATGCCAAACTGCCCCAGACCAATCACCGCAAACTGACTCATAACTGCTCACGTCTTCGCGCCTCAAAAGCGCGACCTCTCCAGAAGTTCTACCGCTGACACACACACCGCCCACGCGCCCATCAACCCACCATGATGCGGGCCTCCGGGTACGAGAGACGGCTGGGTTGGCCGCGTCCCAGCACCAGCGCCAGCGCCAGCGGGCCCACACGACCGATGAAAATCACCAGCACGATCAAGAGCTTACCGATGTCATTGAGCTGGCTTGTCGCCCCCACCGAGAGCCCCACCGTCCCCAGCGCGCTGGCCGCCTCAAAGGCCAACATGTCGAAGGGGATCGACTGGGTCAACAAGAGCAAAAAGAGCAGCACAAACCCCAGCACCAGGCTGATCACGGTGATGCCCGCCGAGCGGTACACGATCTCCTGGGGGATCTCTCGGCGAAAAAGCACCACCCGCGGCGTACCGCTGGCGATGCCGCGCACCGCAAAGAGCAGCACCACAAGCGTGGTCAACTTGATGCCCCCCGCGGTGGAGCCGGGCGCGCCGCCGATGAACATAAAGAAGATCATAAACCACTGCGTCGCCGGGCTCAGGATCGTGGTGTCCACCGAGTTAAAGCCCGAAGAGCGCAAGGTCACGCTCTGCATCAGCGCGTTAAAGAAGCGCTCGCGCCAGGTCATGTCGGCCAGCACCCCGTTCCACTCGCAGATGAAGAAGAGCACCATCCCGGCCAGGATCAGCGCGACGGTGCCGATAGCGATGAGCCGGGCCTGCACATTGACGCGCCGACGCTCCCCGCGCAGCCACTGCCAGGCCACCGCCAACACCAGAAAACCCACGCTCCCCAGGGTCACCAGCACCGAGAAGATCGTCAGCGCCAGCGGATCATCCTGGAACATCATCAGCGAGTCCGATTGCAGCGCAAAACCGGCGTGGCAGAAGGCCGAGACCGCATGAAAGATCCCCATCCACAGCGCCTCATCAAAGAGGTAGCCGTGGCGCATATACACCACCGTGAGCCCCGCCGCCCCCAGCCCCTCAATGGCCAGGGTGGAGCCCACAATGAACTTCGCCAGGCTGTACGAGCTCTGCGAACCCGGCAGATCGAGCACCTCTTCAAGCGCCCGCTCCGCGCGCATCCCCAGCCGGCTCCCCAGCAAAAGCGTCGCAAAGGTAGAGAGCACAAGGATCCCGATGCCCCCCATCTGAAAGAGCACCAGGATGACCACATGCCCGAAAAAGGAGAACGCCTCCGGCGTATCCAACACGATCAAACCCGTGATGCAGGAGGCGCTCGTCGCCGTAAAAAACGCATCGATCGGGCTCACCGGCACCCCGGTGGCCGAGGCCGCCGGAAGGCTCAACAGGAGCGTGCCCACCGCCGTGAGCGTGGCGAAAGTCGTCAGCACCAGGAGCGCCGGATACTCATAAAAGTAGTCGAGCACGTCGTTGAAGATCGGCTCGCGCGCCGAGAGCACAAAGAGCATCGCGAACTGATAGAGGCTCAGCAAAAGCAAGAGCACCTGGGGGCTCCCCAGGAAAAACGCCATCAAGAAAAGTGGCACCAGGATCAGGATCACCCAGAGCCGCCGCTCCCGCACCATCGTGCCCACCGCCGGCGCCGTCAGCGCACTGACCACCAGCGCAAAGGTCATTGTGGCGAGCACCACAAAGTTCTGACCGCTGAGCTCAAAGCCCACCACCCCCACGTTGAGGATCAATGAGACCCAGAGCAGGTGGCGCACCCCGGCGCCGTTTTTGCGACTCCAGCGATCGAGCCGGCTCTCGCGCTGCTCCATCCCCACCGTCGCCCGGGATCGGGGCCCGCTCAACTTCAGCGGAAAGAGCGTCCAGGCCAGCACCACCAGGTTCCAGATCATCGCCCCGGCCGGGATGATCGGGCTGACCGCCAGCGCGGCCATAAACACCCCGATCGAGAGCGAGCAGGTCAGCCCCACCAGCCACACCACCCGCGGGTGGTTGCGCCCGTAACCCCACAGCGCCAGCAGGGTCGAGCCCAGCAGCACCATCGCGTAGAGCCGTCCCCACTCGGTGATCTCGTCGGCCCCACCGAAGTAGCCATTGGGCATATCCACGGCCAGCTGCGCAAAGGCCGAGAAGATATTTGCCCCCATAAACCTCGCCGCGGCCAACCGCCGCTCGGCGCTCGTGCCCAGATCCGCCATAGCTCAAAACCACTTGCAATAGACATCACGCCCGACCCTCAGATGGCCGGCTCAGGCGGCATACTCATCCTCCTACCCCTTAAATGCAACTTTTCGCGACGCCGCGCGGTTGGTATGAGTTGAGGTAAAGCTTGACGCGGCCCGCGCCAGGCAACGCTTCCAACCAGGGACCCCTTCATGCAGGCCCTCGCCAACGCACAAAAAGGCGATCTTCCGGCGCTCAAACCCGGCGATCTGGTCGCCGGCCGCTTTCGCATCGTCGAGATCATCGGCTCCGGGGGCTTCTCCGTCGTCTACCGTGCCCACCAGGAGGGCATGAACCGCTTTGTGGCGCTCAAGGTGCTCAAGCCGCGGGCCTCGGCCGACGCCAAGATCGTGGAGCGCTTCCGCCGCGAGGCCCTCTTCGCAAGCCAGCTCACCCACGCCAACACCATCACCCTCTTCGACTACGGCCAGACCGAAGAGGGTCTGTGCTACATCGCCATGGAGTTTCTGCGCGGGCGCGACTTAAGCGATGAGGTCCAGCACGGCCGGCCGATGGATCTCAAGCGGGTCTGGTCCATCCTCACCCAGGTCTGCCGCAGCCTGGCCGAAGCCCACCGCATGGGGCTGATCCACCGCGACCTTAAGCCCGAGAACATCTTTCTGGTCGACCGCGACGGCCACGACCACGTCAAAGTCCTCGATTTCGGCGTCTCCAAGGCCCTGAGCGATTTTGGCGACGCCCGCGCAAGCTCGCTGGCCCCGCTCACCCAGGAGGGCACCGTCTTCGGCACGCCGCTGTACATGGCCCCGGAGCAGGCCATGGCCGAAGACATCAGCCCGGCGGTCGACGTCTACGCCCTGGGCCACATCGCCTTTGAGATGATCACCGGGCGCGCGGCCTACGACGGGCAGATGAGCCCGATGGACGTGATGCTCAAACAGATCAACGATCCCCCCCTGGAGCTCCCCCCGCCCTTTGCCGATCTGCCCTTTTTTGAGCTCATCAAAAGCTGCACCCACAAAGATCCCTACCGGCGCATCCGCAACGCCGGCGAGCTCTTGGAAGCGCTGATGCAGGAGGCGTTTCTGCCTTATATGGATCTTCGGGAAGTGCCGCCCAGCCTGCGCACATCCAACCAGCCCCGCCCCCTGGTCGCGCTGCCGGCCGCCGGCGACGAGCTGGAGCAACCGGGCCTGGCCGAAGAGGTCTACCGCTGGGAGCTCTCGGTGCTCTCCGAGATGTTGCGCGAGGTCCAGGAGTCGGCCCAACTTCGCCTGGCGGTCATTCGCGGCAACCCCGGCACCGGGCGCAGCAACCTCCTTCGCGCCTTTCTGCGCCAGCAGAAAAACCAGCTCGGCGTGCGCCTGATCCACCGTGAATCCAACCCCTCGGCCACAAGCCCCACCGCCGGGCTGGAGACCGATCTGGCGCAGGTCGCCGGGCTGCGCCTGCGCGGCGAGGGCATCAAAGAGGTCAACCGCCTGCTGCGTGAGCTTCACGGGGAGCAGGACGACGCCACCCTCACCGAGCTGATGCCGGTGCGCATCGACTCCAACCCCTTGAGCGAGCTCACCTCGCTGCGCGACGCCTTTTTAAGTCGCATGGTCGAGCCCTTTCGGCGCGCCTCCCGCGTCGGCTCGCTGATCTGGGGCATCGAGAATTTAGAGACCCTCGACACCCTCACCCTGGCCTTCCTCGACCGCTTTCTGCGCGAACTTCAGGTGCATCCGGCCCCCATCCTTGTGGTCGTCACCGTGCACCCCGACGCCTTGAGCCGCCGCCCGGGCATGATGCGCTACACCGACGCCATCGTGGAGGCCCCGGCGACCTACGCACGCCAGCTGCGTCTGCTGGAACCCGGCGCCCGCAAAGAGGGCCACGCCGAGTCGAGCGAGGTCTTGCAGGAGCTGGCCGACATCAGCTCCGGCGCCACCGTCGACGGCTCGTATCTTGGCAGCTCCCCGAGCCCTCTTCGATCTTCGGAAAGCGACGAAACAACTTCGGCCGACGCTTCGTCGACCACGCGCGAGCCGGTGCCCACCGCCGATCCCACCGACGAGGAGATCGCCCGCTGGGCGGCCATAGCCGACGGCGCCCAGCCTCTGATCCCCGAGCCCGCAGCGCCCGCCGCACCGACCCGCGACGACTCGCCGCGCACCGAGCGCGTCGAGCTCTTCACCTCCCCCGACCAACCCTCAGAAGCGCCCCCGGCCGAGATTCATCAGGCCTTCGACGGCGTGCTCGGCTACCTGGCCCAGCTCGACGAGCGCGCCATCGAGCGCCCCCTCTGGGAGTTCGTCTATCATCGCGTGCTCCCCTTTGAGACCACCCGCGTGATGGGCGTGATCCTCGAGCACGCCGAGCGCTTTGGCATCATCCGCCTCACCGACGACGCCATCGCGTTCAGTGACCAGGAGTACGCCCACAACCTGCGCCAGCTCTTCGCCGAGCGCGAAGACGCCATTGAGGCCCATCTCAACCTGGCAAAGCTCTTGCACGAGTTTGCGCCCCGGCCCACCCCGCGCGACCTTCGCCGCATTGTGCATCACGCCATCAAGGGCCACGACTTTGAGCGCGCCATCAGCCTTCTGGTCGAGGCTGGCGAGTCGGCCTACGAGGAACTCGACCTGGACTCGGCGCGCGAGCATTTTTTGCAGTTCAAAGCCCTGCTCGACGACCTGTCCATGCGCTCCCCCACCCCGGCGGCGGCCTATGTGCCCCACCCCGGCGTGTGGCTGCGCCTGGGCGAAGTGCAGGGCGCGCTTGGCGAGCACGGCGCCGCCGAAGACGCGCTCCTGCGCGCGATCCGCGAGGCCCGCGATGAGGATCACACCCTGCGCGCCAACGCCCACAAACTCCTGGCGGACCTGGCCATGAGCCAGACCCGTTATGAAGACGCGCTGCACCACTACGAGGCCGCCCGCGACCTCTTTAAAAAGACGGCGCTGGCCCGCCCCTACGTCGCAACGCTTGCCGAGATCGGCCGCTGCGCCGTGCTGCTTGGCCGCCCCCGCCAGGCCGAGGGCATCCTGCTGCAGAGCATCGACAAGGCCGAGAAGTTGCAGGACGACGCCCTGCGCGCCCGCCAGCACCGCTACATGGGTGATGTGCTCACCCGCCAGGGGCGGTTCTTAGAGGCCGTCGACCACCTCAAACGCGCCATGGAGATCTTCGACGACGACGATCACCCCCGCGACGTCGTCGCCTGCCTCCAGGAGCTCGGCCGCGCGCACTTCGCAGCCGGCCTCTTCGAGGCCTCCCGCGACAACTTCACCCGGGCGCTGGCCCTGACCTCCACGCATCACCTGCACGACGAGCACACCCCGCACGTGGGCCTGGCGCGCGCGCTTGCGGCACTTGAGAGCCTTCAGCAGGCCGAGCTCCACCTGGTCGAAGCGATGAGCTTCTACGGCACCCGCAACGACGCGCTGCGCCGCGCCCGGGTGCAGTTTCACCTGGGCGACCTCTACCTGGCGATGGGTCGCCCCCAGATCGCCCACGAGCATTACGAGCACGTCTTCTACGTCGGCGAGGAGACCGGCCAGCGCGAGCTGGCCTTCAACGCGCTGGTGCGTCAGGCCTACGCCTGCTTCGACCAGGGCGAAGACGCCGCCGCCTTCGAAGCCCTCTCCGACGCGGTCACCTTCGCCGACGAAGTCGTCGACGCCGAGCAGACCGCGGTGGCCCGCGCCCACATCATCTACCTGCAACTTCTCGGCAGCGGCTTTAAGGCGCGCGGCGAGTTCTTCACGTCTTTGCTGGTCGCCGGCCCGGGGGAGCGCGTGCTGGCGTCCAACGTGCTCTGCGACCTCTTCCGCGCCGACGTGGCCCTGGCCCGCAACGACCTCAGCGAAGCCGCCACCCTCCTCGCCCGCGCTCGCCTCAACGCCGCCAGCCTCGGGAGCTACGGCGTCTTCATCGCCCTGGCCCGCCGCGAACACGAGCTCGGCCAGGTCCGCGGCCGCCTCGCCAACCCCCACATCGGCTCTGGCTACGCGATCGGCTCCATCCTCCCCCCCGAGGTCGGCCGTCGCCGCTTCACATCGACACGCATCGGCACGACGAACGCATAATGCCGCGCAGCCTCACCAAAACGCACACCCCCCAACGCCCGGAACAACTCCCAACATCGCGAACCACCGGCGCCCCACCAAAACCCGCACTCCCCCCAACGCCCTCACGAATCGACCCACTTCGCGAACCACCGGCGCCCCACAACCACCCAACCACCCAACCACCCAACCACAACACGCGAACCCCCACCTCACGCGACAACTCCCAACATCGCGAACCACCGGCGCCCCACCAAAACCCGCACTCCCCCCAACGCCCTCACGAATCGACCCACATCGCGAACCACCGGCGCCCCTCAACCACCCAACCACCTAACCACCCAACCTCAACACGCGAACCCCCACCCCACGCACCAACTCCCAACATCGCGCCCCCCCGGCGCCCCCCAAGCCCCCCTCAAAGAATCCGACGCGCCCCGGTGATCGCCCGAAAAATCGCCACCTCATTCATCACCGCCTCCTGCCCCACCGCCGCGATAAAGAGACGCCGCCCGCCGGCGCGAAACGCGCACACCGCCAGCTCCTCGCCGGTCAGAAGCGGGTTATGACGGCGCAAAGTCTCCAGATGCGCCTCCCGATGCTCGGGCACCACCGCCATCGTCGGCGCCAGCCCCACCAGCGCCTGCATAAATGGCGTGGGGCAATCGGGGGAGGCCGCCACCATCTTCCCCTGCTCATCGATGAGCACGCAGCAGCGAAGCTCAAAGTCGCGCACCACCTGGTCGAGCTGGTAGCCCAGCGCCAGCTCCGGACGCTCGGCGCGGCGCCGGCGTCGCTCCGGCTGCTCGGCGGTGGAGATGTCGGGGCGATCGAGTTCTTCGAGATTCATCATTGCGTCCTTCCCTGGTCGCAGGTTTGCCACTCACATTCACGAGCCAACAGGTGGCAAGCGTAGCAAGGGAAGGAGAGGGCGCAATTTTTTGGCGCGGCGCGGGCATTATGTCCGACCCGGGGACGGACATCGGCCAGCGTTTATGCGGTCTTCGTGCGCCCCGGGGTCACGCACCATCGTCGCAATCATCGCCTGCATCCCCCTCCACCCCACTGCTCTTTCGACGCCCCCGGCTTCATCGATTGCTGCTCACGCCAAACTTATCGCCCGAACATCATCGCAACCCGCGACGCCAGCAGCTTGCCCATAAACTTAATCGAGTAGGATGAAAGACTCGGAACATCGTCCGGGAGCACCGCCCCCTCAGGCTTAAATTTAGTGCACATCCGCACCTCCAGTGGCGGCGCATCGTCTTTAAAACGCGCGCGATAGAGTGAGACCCAATGCCGCGAATCCGAAAAATTCAGATACATCGGCGAGTTGCAGCAGCTCGCCACCACGCGCAACGTCGCAGAGTCTTCGCGGAGTTTCACGTCGTTCAGATGTGCCGCGCCCTTTCGAATCGCCATACGATCTTCGCGGTACATCACGTACTCGGTTCCTCCCCCGTCCTTCGTGACCTCTTCGGCGCCGGGCAGCGCCTCGATCTGGCGAGCACCGGCCTGGCAGTCGTCGCAGTAGCAGGACAAACAGGCGATCGCTTTCCCACTTAAACCCAACTCCACCTTCCCACACCTGCACGAAACATGGCTCACATCCACCTCCATCATCTTCACTCCTTCGACCCCGGCGGCAAAACGCCGGGCATCACATCCGACGCAACAGGCGTCGCTTCATACCATGGTCGTTTCACAACGCTCGGATTCGACATCCGCCGCACAGAAGTATTGCCCCCTCCAAATTTGGCGCTCTCGTCAGGCTGACGATCGACACCCGCAAACACTGACCCGAGGACAGCTCGACCCTAGGTTGAACCCCTTTTTTTTTTATCCCGCGCGCTCAGTTCACCCCACAAAAAAACGCCAGCCCTCAAAAGGGCCGGCGTTCTCTCACACGACTAAAGGTGTGTCACGCGCTCAGAAATACCACCGCGCGTGCCCACCGAAGTTCACAAGCTCGATATCCACATCCGGCAGAATAGTGAGCCCCGGACGCCACTCGAGCACCAGGTCGACGGGCACCGGCTGGAAATGAAACTCGAGCCCCGCCACAAAGGCCGCGCCCGCTCCCAACCCGCCATCGCCAACGCCCAGGGCGCCACCACCGCCGAAGTTCCACGCCAGCGTTAGCACATCCGCCGACGCGATCGCCGGCATGTTGAACAACAGATCCAACGAAGCCGCCACCCCATCACATCCTCCCCAGCACCCCGCCGTGAGCTGAAAGGCGGTCGGTCCCGCGGGCAACTTCAACGAGAGCCCGGAGGCCACCGTCGCCGACCCCACGCCCACGCCCAACCCGGTGTTGCGCTGCGCCCAGGCTTCCTGCTCTCCAAGCAGCGAAAAGGTCAACAGCACCGCCGCAAACAAACCCATCCATCGCTTCATCATGGCATCCTCCAGAACATCGTTGAGGTGACTGCTTCGGCCTGAAAGCCTTGTGCCCTACGCCTCAAAGTCAACCCGCACCGCTCCTGCGTTGGCTTCGTTGACCTCGAAAAAGACCCGAAAACGCGCACCTCCGTGGGCCTGACATCACCCGCAGTTTATGAGGTCTTTACTTGTCCCCGGGTCGAACATCGAACAGCGTTTATACGGTCCTTGCTCGTCCCAGGGTCGAACATCAGCCAGCGTTTATGCGGTCTTCGGACGACCGAGGGTTCGACAACTTCCTGCTCCAGGGGGCATCCGACTCCCAGCCCGGGAACGAAAAAAGCCCGGGCATCCGCCCGGGCTTTTTCCTCAAACCTGTCACACTCTTCTACGCGCGACCTCGCTTACACGTTCGCTGCGTCCTCAACATCGCATCTTCCGCAGAAGCGTGACCTCAACCTCAATGCACCGGGGTGGCGCCATCACCACTGCCCGTCGGCGGGTTCAGCATGATATCCGGCGGCAAGAGCGGCTGCTTGAGCGCCTCCTGGAAGGCCTCGCGATCCTCCAGCCGAAGCGCATGCGCGAGCACCTCGTCCATATGCTCCACCCAGACCACCTCAAGCTGCTTACGCACTTTCTTGGGCACCTCGGGCCAGTCGCGCTTGTTCTCCATCGGCGCGATCACCTTGCGAATGCCCCCGCGATGCGCCGCGATCACCTTCTCTTTAAGCCCGCCAATCGGCAGCACCCGGCCGCGAAGCGTGATCTCGCCGGTCATCGCCACATCATGCTGCACCGGGATGCGGGTGAGCGCACTGACGATGCTCGTCGCCATGGTGATACCGGCTGAGGGACCGTCCTTGGGAAGCGCGCCTTCCGGGAAGTGAATGTGCAGGTCGACCTTCTGATGGAAGTCCGGGCTCAAGCCTAAGTTCATTGCCCGGGAGCGCACATAACTCATCGCCGCCTGCGCCGACTCCTGCATCACATCGCCGAGCTTACCGGTGATGATGAACTTGCCCTTACCGGGCATCACCGTGACCTCGCTGACCAGCATCACGCCGCCGTACTGCGTCCAGGCCACGCCGTTGGTCATACCGACCTCGTCGCGCTCCTCGATCCGCCCCTGGGTGAACTTATGATGCCCCAGGTAATGCGTCACCGCGCGCGCGTTGACGTTAAAGGACTGGTCTTTCCCATCTTCCACAACCTTACGCGCGATCTTACGACACACCGTGCCGATCTCCCGCTCCAGGTTACGAACCCCGGCCTCACGCGTGTAATGGTTGATGATCTGGCTGATCGCGCTCTCGGTGAAGTGCACGTCGACATCGTCGATGCCGTTGTTCTCCAGCTGCTTGGGCACCAGGTAATGCCTGGAGATCTGCAACTTCTCGTAGTCGGTGTAGCCCGGGATCTGAATGATCTCCATACGATCGCGAAGCGGCGCCGGAATCTGACCCAGGTTGTTGGCCGTGCACAAAAACATCACGTCCGAGAGGTCGTAGTCCAGATCCAGGTAGTGATCGTTGAAGGTCGCGTTCTGCTCCGGGTCCAGCACCTCCAGAAGCGCGCTGGAGGGGTCGCCGCGGAAGTCGGTCGACATCTTATCGACCTCATCGAGCAGCAGCACAGGGTTGGAGCTGCCGGCCTTGCGTAGGGACTGAATGATCTTGCCCGGCAGCGCCCCGATGTAGGTGCGGCGGTGGCCGCGAATCTCGGCCTCATCGCGCACACCACCCAGGCTCAGGCGCACAAACTTGCGGTTGATGGCCTTGGCGATCGAGCGCCCCAGCGAGGTCTTACCCACCCCGGGCGGCCCCACCAGACACAGGATCGGACCGCGCGGCTTGCGGATCAGCGCCTTGACCGCCAGGTACTCAAGGATGCGGTCTTTGGGCTTCTCCAACCCGTAGTGGTCCGCCTCCAGCGTCTCCTCGGCCACCTTCACGTCCAGGCGATCCTCGGTGTATTCGCCCCAGGGAAGGCTGAGCACCCAGTCGATGTAGTTGCGCACCACTGTGGCTTCGGCGCTCATCGGGCTCATCATCTTGAGCTTTTTGAGCTCCCGCTCCAGCTTCTCCTGGGCCTCCTCGGAGATGTCTTTTTGCTGAATGCGCTCTTCGAGTTCATCGATCTCGTTTTTGAACTCGTTCTGATCGTTGGGATCTTTAGGCATCGCACCCTGCATGTCGTTGAGGTAGTAGTCGTTCTGCGTGCGCTCCATCTGCTTCTTCACACGCGAGCGGATCTTCTTTTCAACCTTCAACAGCTCAATCTCTTCCTGCATCAGCTCATAGAGCTGGCGCAGACGCTCCGATACATCGAGCATCTCCAGGATGGATTGTTTGTCGCTGAGCTTGAGCGCCAGCTGAGCCGCAATGGTGTCGGCCAGCAGCGAGGGGTCTTTGACCCGCGCGATCTCCTCGATCATCTCCGAGGGGATGCGCTTGTTCAGATCGACGTACTCCGCAAAAGACGTGCGCAACGTCTGCAGGAGCGCCTGAAGCTCGTCATCGAGCGGTGAGGTCTGATCTTCGAGCAGCGAGAAACGCACCTCAAAGAAGTCCTCATTCTCCAGGTACGTCTCCAGCTTCACGCGCTGCTGGCCGATCACCCGCACCTTCACCGTGCCGTCGGGCAGGCGAAAGAGCTGGTCGATCGTCGCCAGCGTCGCCACCTCGTAGATATCATCGGAGGTCGGCTCGTTGGTCTTGGCCTTCTTCTGCGCGGCGAGCACGATTTGACGGTCGCGCTTCATCGCCTCATCGAGCGCGGCGATGCTTTTGTCGCGCCCCACGAAGAGCGGCACCTTCATCGCCGGAAAGACCAGGATGTCGCGCAGTGGCAAAAGCGGAAGCGTGGCCTGAGACTCCTCGCCAGAACGCTGCTCATTGGAAGACGCCATATCGCTCTCGTGTGTGGTGCGTCAGTGCGGCCCGACACCGGGCCCGACCGCAGCTTCTTTGAATCCTACCCGCTTTCAGCACATGCCCGATGCGACATGCTGCTCAGCTGCCCCTCAGGCCGACTCGGCCGTCGTGGGGTCAAGTTGAATCTGTGCGCCGCTTGCCCGGTTGACCATCTCATCGGTGATCGTGAGCTCTTTAACGTCTTCGCGATCGGGCAGATCGTACATAAGATCCATCATCAAGGTCTCAAGGATCGAACGCAGCCCGCGGGCCCCGGTCTTATGCGCCAGGGCGGCACGCGCCACCGAGCGCAACGCGTCGGGCTCGAACTCCACCTGCACACCATCGATGCGGAAGAGCTTGCGGTACTGCTTGACCAGCGCGTTCTTCGGCGAGGTGAGGATCTCGACGAGGGCCTCCTCATCGAGCTCTTCCAGGGTGGCGATCACCGGCACGCGGCCCACAAACTCGGGGATCAGACCAAAGCGCATCAGATCTTCGGGCTGCAGGGTGGCAAAGAGCTCGCTGGCGGAGCGATCGTCGACCTTGCTGATGTCGCCGCCAAAGCCCATGCGCTTATCGCCCACACGCTGCGCGATGATCTGCTCCAGCCCCGAGAAGGCACCGCCGCAGATAAAGAGGATGTTGGTGGTGTCGATCTGCAAAAAGTCCTGCTGCGGATGCTTACGCCCACCCTTGGGCGGCACAGACGCCACCGTGCCCTCGATGATCTTCAAAAGCGCCTGCTGCACACCTTCACCGGAGACGTCGCGCGTGATCGAGGGGTTCTCGCCCTTGCGCGAGATCTTATCGATCTCATCGATGTAGATGATCCCGCGGCTGGCCTTCTCCACGTCGCCATCGGCGGCCTGAAGCAGGTTCACGATGATGTTCTCCACATCCTCGCCAACATAACCGGCCTCGGTGAGGCTGGTCGCGTCCGCGATGGTGAAGGGCACATCCAGGATGCGCGCCAGCGTCTGCGCCAGCAGCGTCTTACCGCTGCCGGTGGGGCCGATGAGCAGAATGTTCGACTTCTGCAGCTCCACCCCATCGCTGTCGACGACGCTGTCGATGCGCTTGTAATGGTTGTGCACGGCCACCGCCAGGTTGCGCTTGGCCTTCTCCTGGCCGATCACATACTGATCGAGGATCTCTTTGATCTCGATAGGCTTGGGCACGTTGGCGATGCCGCTGGAGCGGCCCTCTCGCTCGACCTCCTGGTCGATGATGTCGCCGCACAGCCCGATGCATTCATCGCAGATGTAGACGGTGGGGCCGGCAATCAGCTTCTGCACGTCGCGCTGACTCTTCCCGCAGAACGAACAGCACAAGTTGGCGTGACCGCCGCTGCCTTTCTTCGCCATGAGATATCCTGGTGTCACTGGTCATGCTGCGCCCGCTTCATCGCGAAGACCTTGTGCCTTCACGCTCGGGCTGCTTCTACCCTCGAAAAACGGTGGGTTTCGGGGAGGCATTCCCCGAAACCCACCGGGGCACGTCACGCATCTTATCGAGCGCGCCGTACCGACTTCAACCTCCTGACGACGCCGCAGCCGGCGCCCCCTTACTTCTCGGGCTGATCCTGCTTGGCCCGCGGGCTGATCACCTCATCGACAAGCCCGTACTCCCGGGCGTCTTCGGCGCTCATGAAGAAGTCGCGATCGGTATCGCGCTCAATATTCTCCAGGCTCTGGCCGGTGTGGCGAGCCAGGATCCCGTTGAGCGTCTCGCGCAACTTCAAGATCTCGCGGGCCTGAATATCAATGTCGGTCGCCTGACCACTCAAGCCCCCCATCAGAGGCTGGTGAATCAAGATCCGCGAGTTGGGCAGGCTAAAGCGCCGCCCCGGCTCGCCGGCCGCCAGCAGCACCGCGCCCATCGAGGCGGCCTGCCCCAGACAGATCGTGGTCACCGGCGCTTTGACGTACTGCATGGTGTCGTAGATCGCCAACCCCGCCGTCACACTCCCGCCCGGGGAGTTGATGTAGAGCGAGATCTCCTTTTCGGGATCATCGCTCTCCAGAAAGAGCAACTGGGCGATGATGGAGTTGGCGATCTGATCGTTGACCTGAGTACCCAGAAAGATAATCCGGTCTTTGAGCAGTCGACTGAAGATGTCCCAGCCACGCTCTCCGCGGTGGGTTTGTTCGACGACGTTGGGGATAAAGGCCATGACTCGCTCCTCGTGGTACTGCTTAACGTTTCGACGCACACATCATTCGACTGCTCAACCGACACGCGGCTCCGCCTATTCGTGATGCTTATTCGGAGGCTTCCGCGTCGTCGTCTTTCTTGGTGCTCTTCTTCTTGGTCGCCTTCTTCTTCGGCTTGGCCTCGGCCTCGCCATCGTCAGCGCCCTCGTCCTTCTTGGTGCTCTTCTTCTTGGTCGCCTTCTTCTTCGGCTTGGCCTCGACCTCTTCCGCCGGCGCCGCTTCGGCTTCTTCAGCCTCTTCGGTGGGCCACTCCACGTCCACGATCTCGGCGTCGGCCAGCAACTTCGCGCGCACCTTCTCGAGCAGCGCGGAGGCCTGAGCCTGGCGGAAGCGATCCTGGTTCTGCATCACAAAAGCCCGGTACTGCTGGGCGTTGGCTCCAACCTCGGCACCGCGGCGCTCAAAGTAAGCGGAGAGATCCTCTTCTTCGACCTTGAGGTTCTCTTTGCGGGCGATCTCCATGAGCAAGAACTCACGCTTGATCTGCTCGACGACATCCTCGCGGATGCTCTCGGCGATGGCCTCCACGCTCAACCCGAACTGCGCCGGATCGATGCCCTGCTGCGCGAACATCTGCAGACGCTGGCGCGCCGCCTGGGTGACCTGCTCATCGAGGAAGCTCGGCGGCAGCTCAAAGCTGTTCTGCTCCAGAAGCGACGTCATCATCGAGTCGATCGCCAGCTGCTCAGCCTCTTTCTGACGCTGCTCTTCGAGCCGCGCGCGGATCGCCGAGCGAACCTCCAGAAGCGTCTCGCCCTGACCGGTGGTCTTGGCGAACTCATCGTCGAGCTCCGGAAGCACCTTACGCTCGACCTTGGTCACGGTCAGGCGGATCGGCAACTTCTGGCCACGCAGCTCTTCGACCGGGAAGTCGTCCTGAGCGTCGATCTCGGAGTCGACCACCGCGTCGAAGCCCTTGCCGGTGAGCGCATCTTCGATGCCCGGCAGGGTCTGACCCGAGCCGATCTCAACCTGCACGCCAGTCGAACGCATATCTTGAAGTTCGGGGTGATCGCCCACGGCCTCAAAGTCCACGGTGACGATGTCGCCCGTCTCGATGACCTCACGGGTGACCACCGGCTCGAGCTTCGAGTTGTTCTGACGCAGGTTCTCAAGCTCGGCGTCGACGGCCTCATTGGCGATCTCCGCCTTGGGCTTCTCGACCTTCACACCCATATATCCTATCGGATCGATCTCGGGGCGCAGCTCGTAATCCACCGTGAACTTCAGCTCACCGCCATCTTCCAGGGGAATGTCGGTGACCTGGGGCACGCCCACGTGCAGGACGTTCTCGGTCTCTTTGAGCATCTTGTTGACGTTATCGCTGACGAGATCTTCGATCACGTCGCGCATCACCGCCTGCCCGTAGCGCTGCTTCATCACCGAGAGCGGGATCTTCCCCTTGCGGAAGCCCGAAATTTTGACGCGGTTCGAGAGCTGACGCAGGGCCTTATTGACCTGACGATTGTACTCTTCCGCCTCTACCGTGATCGTCGCGCTACGCGTCAACTCGCCAGTCTCTTCGACCTGATGTGCCATCGGCTTGCTCTCCTTAAGCAGTGCTGCCGTCCTCGTTTACACCCCGGGTTGGGGGTGGGGATCGGCCTGATCATCGGCGCCTTAAGCCCCTTATCATGCAGGGCCAAAACGCCTGGTGTTTGTGGTGGCGACTCGCCACTGCGAGCGCCGGTGATGCAGCGGGCTGCCGCCCTTTATAAAGGCGCGGCAAACCTCCATACGAGAGGGGGGACTCGAACCCCCACGGGTTACCCCACTGGAACCTAAATCCAGCGCGTCTACCAATTCCGCCACTCTCGCGTGCGGTGCCTGTCGTTCCAACGATGAAAACGCGTACAAACGATAAAAGCCGAGCCGGGCAGACGCCTCGACCCGGCTTTGGCCGTCATCGCAGGCGACGTCGGCGCGCCGCCTTACTCTCATTATGGGCCAGGAAGGAATCGAACCTTCAACCTGCGGATTAAGAGTCCGTTGCTCTACCGATTGAGCTACTGGCCCCGTCTGGCACGCGCGCTGGGCCGGCGCGTCCCGTCACGTTGAGCGCGCCCGGCAGGATTCGAACCTGCGACCTACGGATTCGAAGTCCGGCGCTCTATCCAGCTGAGCTACGGGCGCTGATTTCGCGGCCCAAACCGCGAAACGAAGCGTCTTATGCCACCCCCACCCCTATCGTTCAAGTGTTTTTTTGCCCTTTTTAGGCTGCCCCCCAACCCCTTCGCCACCATCTTCGGAGCACTGCGAGACGCCGGCCGCCCCTCGATCGCGCACCAACGAAAAAACGCCTCACCGCACGACTGCGATAAGGCGTTTTTTTGAGGGTGGATAACGGGATTTGAACCCGTGACCTCTGGCACCACAAGCCAGCGCTCTAACCGACTGAGCTATACCCACCGTGCCGACACCGGCCCAAAAAGGTTGGGCGTCGAACAGGCCGGGAAGTTAATGAGCGTTGAGGCCTCTGTCAAGCGATTCCTGAGGGGTGAAACGCGTTTTTTTTACAGATGCCCCACGCCACCCTCGCTCCGGCGTTGACTTTGCCTTCACCGCGCTACGTTTAGAGCCGGTGGCGGGCCGCTGAAGCTCGGCCCACCTACTTCTGGTACACTCTGAGGGGAAACGCCGCTGCGGGCGATTGTGTGCCGCCCGGGGCACGCCCGAATCTCCACCTCGCCAACTGACCTTTTGCGACCTCTGTCGAGAGCCAACGCTTATGTCCGAGCCTCCCAACCCCGCTCCCCGCTCCTCGGCGCCCGGATTTCTGATCGCCTCCCCTCGCCTCGATGGCTCACCATTTGAGCGCGCCGTCGTCGCGATGGTCCATCATGACGAAGAGGGGGCGATGGGCTTTATCATCAACAAACCCCTGGAGATCGACTTTGGATCGCTGATTCAGAGCGTCAATGAAGAGATCACCCCACAGCTCAGCCCGGCCTGCTTTGAGATGCCGGTGTATTTCGGGGGGCCGGTACGCATTGAGCAACTCTGGGTGATGTACCGTCGCCTTGAGGTCGACAACAGCGAGGAGGCCGAGCAACGGCGCCGTCTTCGTCGCATGCGCCAGCGCGGCGATGAGGATGAGCTTACCTTTAACCAGGGCTGGTACCTGGCGGCCAGTGGCGAGATCATCGAGGGGTTTGCGCAGGGCATGCAGGCCGGCGACTACCGACCCTTCATCGGCTACGCCGGCTGGGGCCCCGGCCAGCTGGAGCAGGAGATCGAGGAGGGCAGCTGGCTGCTCGACGACTTCCACGCCGAGAGCTTCTTTCATACCCGCTTCGACGCCCAGTGGGACGAGGCGCTCGCGCGCATCGGCGTCAACCCGACGGCCTTCATGATGATGGCCCGCTCCGGCTCGGCCTGAGATCGCAAGCAACTGCCGCGCGTTCGGAGTTTTCCCCAGAGTTTTCCACAGGTCTTTCACAGGGCGATCGCGCCGCGATCCACAGGGGGCGATCGTGATCACCGACCGATCACCCCGACGATCGTCTCACCGCCCCCCTCTTTCCACAGCCTATCCTCCCGAAATCCTTTCATTTTTTGAAAAACGCAAAATTTTCCGACGATCGCCGCGATCGGCAGCATGCGCTTCAACCTCTTTTTTTCCACACCCCTGTGGAAAAATATCTTCGGATTGAATCCCCCCGCTTCTCCGCTGGCCGCAGCGCGTCAAAATGGCCATACTGAGGCCTCGGCACATTCGAAATTGTCTTCCCTTTGCCCGGCCCATCCCCCATAACCTGAGGGGCCCGGGCGACGCTGAAGACGCGCTGCCTGTGGCAACACCACATCGACGGGTTGAGGTCCTCGCGCTTGTCGCGATCCCCTGGCTACTCACGGATGAGTCTGCCGCCTGTCGAGATGTGCCTCTCGAGATGTTGTTTAGTGATGAGCTCCTCCCTGCCCCAAGCGATGCTGCCCATGCAAGAGATCTGGAACGCCGCCCTGCTCGAACTCAAGACCAAGGTCAATGCGCACAACTTTAAGACCTGGTTTGAAAAGCTGCGCCTGCGGGAATGCAGCGACGAGACGATCGTCCTCGGAGTCGACGATCCCTTCGTGCAGGTCTGGATCAACGACAACTACATGGATCTGATCGAGGAGGCCGTCGCCCACGCCGCCGGCCAGCCCCTGAAGATCGAGATCGTTGAGAGCGGCCAGGATGAGCCCATCGAGGTGGAGAACATCGACCTTGATGCCGAGCCAATGGCCGCGCGATCCGCGCGCCTCGATGGCGAGCATGGTCAGGCCGCACTCTTTGACTTCGGGATCATCGAGCCGCCCTCAGCGGCCGATCTCAGCGAGCTGGTGAGCGCGGCGGGCATGAACCCGCGCTACACCTTCGATGAGTTCGTGGTCGGGCCCTCCAACCAGTTTACGCACGCGGCCTGTCAGGCGGTAGCCTCGGGCAGTGGCCAGACCTACAACCCCCTCTTCATCTTCGGCGGGGTGGGCCTGGGCAAGACGCACCTTTTGCAGGCGATCGGCGTGGAGATGCTGCGCCGCGATCCCCGCACCCGCGTGCGCTACCTCTCGGCCGAAGTCTTCATGAACGAGCTCATCGGAAGCCTGCGCCAGAAGACGATGGCCGAGTTCCGCAACCAGTTTAGAAACGACTGCGATCTGCTCCTGATCGATGACATCCAGTTCATCGGCGGCAAGGACTCCACCCAGGAGGAGTTCTTCCACACCTTCAACGCCCTCTATCAGAGCGGCAAGCAGATCGTAATGACCTCCGATAAGACCCCGCAGGAGCTGCCCGGCATTGAGGAGCGCCTGGCCAGCCGCTTTGCCTGGGGGTTGATCGCCGATGTGCAGGCCCCCGAGATCGAGACCCGGGTGGCGATCCTGGAGAAGAAGGCCGAAGAGAGCCAGATCGAGCTGAGCAAAGAGGTCGTGTTGCTCCTGGCCACCGCGATCCGTAGCAACGTGCGCGAGCTCGAGGGCACCCTGGTGCGCATGGTCGCCCAGGCCAAGCTGATGAACGTGCCCCTCAACACCGATCTGGCCCGCCAGCTGCTCAAGCGCATGAACATCCAGCATGAGCGCAGCCTGGGCGTCGAGCAGATCATCCGCATGGTGGCCTCTCACTTCGACATCAAGCCCTCCGACATCAAAGGCAGCCGGCGCACCCGCGCCATCAGCGAGCCGCGCCAGATGGCGATGTACTTAAGCCGTAAGCACACCGGCGAGAGCTACCCGGAGCTGGGACGCAAGTTCGGGGGCAAGGATCACACCACCGTACTCACCGCCTTTCGCAAGATCGAAGACCTGGTGGAGATGGGTAATAACGAGTTCGCCACCGCCATCGCGGAGCTCGAAGCGCTGCTGCTCCGCTGAAGATCGCCGAGGCATCCACACGATCACCCGGGCCCAGCTTGACTTTAGGCCATCGGTGATGTTTATTTGCCGCGCTCTGGTCCCCGGCCAAAAATGGGGACCGACGCTGCGCACGCGCCCCACCCCGAAATCCGAGCATCGAAGCGGGGTTAGGGCGCCTTAATCCACGTAGCATTGAGACTCACTGCAACGCATACATTGAACTTCAGAGGTTTAAGATGACCAAGCGTACCTACCAACCGAGCAAAGTGAAGCGCCGCCGCACCCACGGATTCCGCAAGCGCATGAAGACCGTCGGCGGCCGTCTGACCGTCAAGCGTCGCCGCTCTCGTGGCCGCAAGCAGCTCGCTGTGACCAAGCACAAGAAGTAAGACTTGAGCGTCCCACGCCTGGACGAAGAATGAGTCTCTCGCTTCGACGCCTTTTGCCTCACCCTCTCTGCGCCACACTCGCGCGCAGGAGGGATGAGCGCGGGCTCAACGCGAGGCCTTCACTCCCACTCCAGGCCGGCCAGTGAGCGCATTGATCACACCCTCGAATCAAGGTGAACCCGCTCCCGGGGCGGAGGGACACGATCAGCGACTGCGAAAGTCGGAGCGTCTTCTTAAGCGCTCCGACTTTTTGCACACTCGCCGCAAAGGACGCCGCTATGAAGGGCGTTGGACGGTTGTGTATTGCAAGGCCAACTCGCTCGGTCATCCCCGTCTGGGGGTGACGGTGAGCAAGAAGGTTGGCAACGCCGTCTGCCGCAACCGCTGGAAGCGACGCCTGCGCGAGATCTTTCGGCGCAACAAGGCGCTCTTTGGCGAGAGCCACGATACGGTGGTGATCGTCAAAGCGGGCAGCGAGCATCCGGCGTTTGAGGAGCTGGTCGCCGACCTGCTCCAATCGGTGGCGCGGGCTCAAAAGCCGCGCCGCCCCCGCGCGGAGCGTCGCTGATGTGCCAGGAGCACGCCACACACGACCAGGGGAACCTCTCAGGGCCTGAGGATCTTGAGCGCACCAGCGATGGTGAGCTTCGGGATGCGCAGGCTCTGGTGCGTCCGGGTCTGCTGGCTGTGTGGGGCATCGCGATGGTGCGTTTTTACCAGCGCGCGATCTCCCCGCTGCTCCCCCCGATGTGCCGATACCGGCCGACCTGCTCCTCGTATATGGTCGAGGCGCTGCGGCGCTATGGCTTCTTTAAAGGCGGCTACCTGGGGCTGAAACGCCTGCTGCGCTGCCATCCCTTACGCCCGGGCGGCTACGATCCCGTCCCCTGATCGGACGGGCCTCCTAAAGCCCCCCGGACCTCAAACTGCGAACGCGTCATGGAACAAAAACGCTTCATTCTGGCGATGAGCCTGATCACCGTCGTCTTCATTGTCTGGCAGGCCGTCATGGGCCCCGGTCCCGACGAGCTTGCCCCGGAGGGCGGCGAGGCCGTCACCGAGCAGGCTGCGGGGCCGGGAGGCGAAGACGCCGCAGCACCGGCTGAGAGCGAGGGCGATGAGTCCGAGGCCGCCCGGGCGATGCCTGCCGCTGAGCCCGACGACGCCCCGGTCGAAGCGCCGGTGATCGAAGAGCGCTCCGATGTGCTGGCCAGCGATAAGGTCAGCGTGACCCTGAACAACCAGGGCGCGGTCGCCACCGATATTCAGGTGACCTCCCCGGATCAGTACGCCGGTGAGGGTGGCGATCTGCTGCGCTCCTTTGAGGAAAACGCGCCGGCCTACCCCTTCACCACGCGCTTTCGCGCCGAGAACGTTCAGGTCGCCCCCGACGCCGGCTACGAGCTCATCGAAGACTTAAGCGAGCTCAACGCCGACGGTAAGACGTTTAAGAAGATCACCTACCGCTACACCGATCCCCGCGGCCGCTTCAGCGTCGACAAGATCTACGCCATCAACGGTGAGCAGCCCTACGTGGTGGACTTCGACGTGGTCGTGCACAACCGCCTCGAAGATGTGCGCCTGGTCGACACACTGCTCGTCGATGTGATCGGCAAAGACGATCCCAACCGCAAGTCCAACTTCCTGGACTTCCGCCCCGACCAGCTCGAAGCCGTCTGCCGCAACAGCGACGATATGGAGCGCACCCTCTTTGAGCAGCTCGAAGAGACGACGACCTTTAGCCAGTACCCGGTGATCTGGGCCGGCGCCGACACCCGCTACTTCCTGATGGCGGCGATCCCCGAGAAAGGCGCCAAGTCCTGCGTCTTTGAGCGCCTCGAGGGCGACTACCTGCGCACCAACCTGACCTATGAGGGCTTCTCGATCGCCCCGAATGAGCGCTACACCGAGAGCCACCTGCTCTACCTGGGCCCCAAAGACTTCGGCGTGCTCAAAGATGTGGGCTACAAGATCGAAGAGGCCGTCGATTACGGGCTCCTCACCGTGCTGGCTCGCCCGCTGCGCGCGCTCCTGGTGTTCTTCTTCGGCTTCACCGGCAACTGGGGCATCGCCATCATTCTGCTCACCCTGCTCATCAAGCTTTTGAGCTGGCCGCTGACCCAGAAGGCCTACGTCAGCGCTGAGCGCATGAAGCAGATCCAGCCCATCATCAAAGAGATCCGCGAGAAGTACGAGAACGACCAGCAGCGCATGACCGAAGAGACCATGAAGGTCTTCAAGGAGCATAACGTCAGCCCCCTGGGTTGTTTGCCGATGCTCCTGCAGATGCCGATCCTCTACGGCCTCTTCGTCATGATCTACAACTCGGTGGAGCTCTATCAGGCCGACTTCCTGTGGTACACCGACCTCTCGGCGCCCGACCCCATCTTCCTGCTCCCGATCATCATGGGGGCGGTGATGGTGCTCCAGCAGCGTCTGACGATGGTCGATCAGAGCAACCCGCAGATGGCGATGATGATGAAGATCATGCCCATCATGTTCACCGCTTTCATGCTCTTTTTGCCCTCCGGTCTGGTGCTCTACTACCTGCTCAACCTGGTGCTGGGGCTTCTGCAGCAGTACATGATCAAGCGGCAGTTCGCGGCGACCGATGAAGGCGCCACCACCACCTGAGTTTGCTCCCCTACTCGACGTTGAGGCCGCATCGGGCGGCCACCTTCCAAGGATGAATGTTATGGCTGACGATAAGAAGACGAAGGACGCCTCCGGCGGACGCCGCTCGGCCCGTGGCCGCCGCGCCACCAAACTCGACGAAGATAAGAAGGTGGCCGTGGCCGAAGAGACCGCTGCGCCGGTGAAGAAGGCGGCCTCGAAAAAAGCGTCCGCCAAAAAAGAGGAGCCCGCCGAGAAGCCCGCGGCGGAAAAAGCCGAGGCCACCGAGAAAAAGCCCCGCCGCACCCGCTCCAAAAAGAAGGACGAGACCAGCGTGGAGGCCAGCGCCGACACCGCTGCCGCGGAGAAGGCCGAGGCCACCGAGAAAAAGCCCCGTCGCACCCGCTCTAAAAAGAAAGAAGAGGTGAGCGCGGCGGCAGAAGAGGCCCCGAAGGCGAAGAAGTCCGACAAGGACGACAAGGACGAGAAGAAGTCCAAGAAGTCCAAGAAGGACGACGACAAAGACGAGAAGAAGTCCAAGAAGAAGTCCGACAAAAAGGACGACGACAAGGACGACGACAAGGACGACGACAAGGACGAGAAGAAGTCCAAGAAGAAGTCCGACAAAAAGGACGACGACAAAGACGACAAGAAGTCCAAGAAGAAGTCCGACAAGAAGGACGACGACAAAGACGAGAAGAAGTCCAAGAAGAAGTCCGACAAGAAGGACGACGACAAAGACGAGAAGAAGTCTAAGTCCAAGAAATCTAAGAAGGACGACGACAAGGACGAGAAGAAGTCCAAAAAGTCCAAGAAGGACGAAGAGCCCACGGCTACTCGTCGCGGCGACGTCGAAGATCCCATTGTCACGCGTGGCGAAACCTGGCTTGCCGAACTTTTTGAGAAGATGCAGCTGGATCTGAGCGCCTCGGGAAGTTTTGATGGCGACAACTACATCTTCAACATCAGCGGCGCGGACACCGAGCTGATGGTGGGGCGTTCCAGCCAGTCGCCGCGGGTGCTGACCGGGATGCAGACGATGCTCTCGGAGTACCTGGGACGCGAGGCGCGCGGCAACGTCGTGGTGGACATCGGCGGGTTCAAGCAGAAGCGCCAGTCGCACTTGAGCCATGTGGGTGCGCGTCTCGGTGAGGCCGCCATCAAGGTGGGTCGCCCGCTGCTGGTGGCCGGACTCAGCGCCTTTGATCGCCGCGTGATCCACAAGCGCATCGACGATATGGACGGCGTCAAAAGCGAGAGCACCGACTTTGGGATCTTCCGCAAGCTGAAGATCGACCCGAGCTAACCAAACGATCTTATGAGCGCCCCCTGCGGGGGGCGCTTTTTACTTTGAGGAAAGACGATGACAGGCAACGCGCCGACCATCGCCGCGATCGCCACACCCGCGGGCAGCGGAGGCGTGGGGATTGTGCGCATCAGCGGGGGAAAGGCCGAGGCGATTCTTGAGCAGATGGTGCCTGGCTGGCCTCAGGCCCACCCCACCCACCTGATGCGCTTAAGCCGCCTGGTCGATGGTGATGGCCAGCTGATCGATGAGGCGCTGGCGGTGATTATGCGCGGGCCGCGCAGCTACACCGGCGAAGACGTCGTGGAGCTGCAATGCCACGGGGGGCCGATTGTGTTGCGGCGCGTGCTCGACCGAGCGCTGGAGCTGGGCGCGCGTATCGCTGAGCCCGGGGAGTTTACGCGACGAGCGTTTTTGAACGGGCGCCTCGATCTCACGCAGGCCGAGGCGGTGGCCGACCTGGTCAACGCCACCACCGATGCGGCCCACCGCCTGGCGCTGGAGCATCTGCAGGGATCGCTTGGCGAGGAGATCCGCGGCATCGTCGAGAGCCTCACCGTGGCGGCGGTGCTCATTGAGGCCGCGCTCGACTTCAGCCACGAGGAGCACGTCTACCAGATCGAGCGCGACGAGATCGGCCAGCGTATCGACGGGGCCAGCGCGCGACTTCGCCAGCTGCGCGCAAAATTCGATCAGGGACGCCGCCAGCGCGAGGGCGTGCGCGTGGTGATCCTGGGCGCCACAAACGCCGGAAAGTCCACTCTTTTCAACACCTTACACGGCACCGACCGCGCCATCGTCACCGAGATTGAGGGCACGACCCGCGACTTCCTCGAAGAGGAGATCCAGCTTGAGGGCGTCGCGCTGCGGCTGATCGACACCGCCGGGCTGCGCGAGACCGAAGATCGCGTGGAGGCCATCGGCATCGAGCGAAGCCGGGAGCTTGGCGAACGGGCCGATCTTCTCCTGCGCGTCATCGACCGCAGCCGCCCGCTGCGCGCCGAGGAGCGCGAGGCCCTGAAGGGCGATCTTCGCTCGGGGCGTCCGGTGCTGCTGATCTGCAACAAGAGCGATCTTCCGGACGGGCGAAGCGACGAAGACCACACGCTCTGCGCCCGCTTCGACCATCGCGTCGACTGCGCCCTGGGTGCCTCGCCGGCCCTGGGCACCGACGCGCTCATCGACAGCCTGGCGGCCCTGGCACGCGAGCTGACCTCTGGCGAGGGCGTGCTGCTCAGCCGCGCACGCCATCTTCAGGGCGTCATCGCCGCGATCGACGCCCTGGCCCGCGCCCGCCAGGCCCTGGAGATGGAGATGGAGCACGAGCTCATCGCCATCGATCTTCGCGAAGCCCTCGACGCGCTGGGTGATATCACCGGGAAGGTGCGCACCGACGATATTCTGCAGCGCATTTTTTCGGAGTTTTGCGTGGGGAAGTAAGGGGCTGTGCGACGTGGGGGGTGTGCGGAGTGGGGAGCTTCGGGTGGGGGGATGGAGGTGTGCGGGGGTGGTTGGGTGGTTATGTGGCTAGGTGGTTGTGGGGCTTGGCCGGCGTGGGTCGATTCGTGTGTGCGGATGGGGGAGCGCGTGGTGCCGCGACTTAGATACGGCCCGGCGAACAGCTGAGCCTGGAGCTGTTTTTTCCATCAAAAAACTATTCTGAATAAAAAATGCACAAAAACTTCGCGCGTTCGCGACTAACTTCCCGACATTCACCGATGAATGCCCCCTGGGAGGTTTATGATGCGATTGTTACGCGCACGCAGTGCAACATACGTGATGATGGTGGGAATGGTGGCGCTGAGCCTGGCGCTGCCCTCGGTGGCCAGTGCGGACCACGGCCACTCGTCGACCACGACCTCGGTCATCTTTTTCCCCGGCCCTTTTATGACGCTGACCTCATCGACCTCGACGGTCAGCGCGGCGTTTTTCGCGCCGATGTTCACCACGGTAAAACTCTTTGCCGACAACGGTGAAGCGTCCGATGTGATGGTGGCCTTTCTCGACGACCACCAGCGCGACCTCCAGCAAGACCTGGCGTTAGGCGGCGGCGCCGCGATCGACGCGCTGGCCGCGATGATGGAGATTCCCTCCGAAAATCGTCAGGCGTTTAGCCGCGCGCTCTTTGAACAACGGACCTCACTTCAAGAAGCCCTCTCCGGAGAGCGTGTGGGCGTCGAAGAGGCCACGCGATTTCTGAGCACACTGAGCGATGCGGGCGTCGTCGCCGGAGCCTGATCACAGCCTTCATCCCAACTCGGTCGAATCCAGAATGCAGACTGCTGCTGCGAGCCCACGCCATCGATGCTAAGGTTCCGCGGAATTTTGAACTCTTTCCCCGGACGCAGGCGACGTGACGTTGAAGTCGTGGATTCTAATCAGGGAGCGCACGCGCGCGTGCCGGCTCGGCGCGCTGATGGCGCTCACAATCACGTTGATGGCGAGCACGCCCGCGCAGGCCAGTGAGTCTGAGGCCGGCGAGGCCACCTCTGTAATCGTCGTTGACGACGGGCCGCGTGAGGAACCTCGCCGCTCCGAGGCGATCGTCGAGCGACTTCGTCGCGAGTTTGGGATGATCGTCGCCGCACCCGACGCCTGGCACCCCGGAGAACTCGCGATCCTTCTTAAGGGAGCAGACGCCCTGCCCCGTGCCCTCTTCGCGCAGCTTCGCCAGAAGCCGGTCCGACTGGTGCGTCGCAACACCGCCTGTCTTTACGGCGTGGGGCGATACAGCGAGAGCTGTCCGACCTTCGGTAAAAAACACCGCGAATTTTATATCTACGAGAGCCCGCCCCTCCTGGGAGAAGGTCCGGTGGAGGAGTACGCCGTGCTCACTCGCGAGGAGCAGCGCGAGCTGCAACTTCGACGAGCGGTGGTGCACCTGGCGATGACGCTCGAAGATCGGGCGCGGGGCTGGTCGGAGGATGCGCGCTGGCAGCAGGTTAACGGCTGGCACCTGGCGCTGCGCGGCCCGCACAACCAGGACGTCTGGGGCTATGCGCGGCCGATGGGCATGCGCAGCGCGCACCTGGATCTGGTGACCTTTGCCGAGGCCTACTTTGTGCGCCCCGAAGATCTTCTGCTGGAGCGCCAGGATCAGCCCCCGGTGGCGCGCCGGCTCGAAGAGCTCGACCCGAACACCACGTTGGGCTGCCAGTCCTTTACCGCCTCGCGCGCGCTGCGGAGTTTTCTGTCCGAGAGTTCGCCGGAGTGGGAGGAGCCGGCGCGCGTGCTGCCGCAGGCGGCGATGGCGGGCGCGCGCTGCCCGGCCTTTGAAACCTGGGCGCGCCTCGACGACCTCGATGGCTTCGATGTGCTTCTTGCGGCGGCAACCTCTCGCCCGCAGTCGCTCTACGGGCACCTGCTCCTGCACGTCAAATACCGCGGCGGTGGCCTTGTGCGCGGGGTGGGCTTTGAGCCTGTCTACCAGTTCGGCGCGCTCACCGACAGCGACGTCGACCCCATCGACTACCTGATCAAGGGCGTCGTCGGGGGCTTTCCGACGGTGCTGGAGCTCAACACCTTCCGCGGCGTCGACCGGCTCTTTTTGCAGTATGAGCAGCGCAACCTGCGCCGCTACACGCTGCAGCTTAACCGGGAGCAATCCCAGCGGCTGCTGGAGCGGCTCTGGGAGAGCGAACGGCGAACGCTCTACCCGTACCGATTCCTCAACGCGAACTGCGCGTCTTTTCTGGTCGACCTGATGGAGCCGGCGCTGGGGCTGGAGCTTCCCGAGCGCGACGCGGCGATCATCATGCCCACCGACGTGCTCGATCTGCTGGCGTCGGTCGACAATGGCGAGCAGGGGCGACTTCTGATCAAGCGCCCCGACACGCTTCGCAGCGGGCGAGAGGTTGCGCAGGAAGGCGCGCGCAAACGACGCGCGCTGCTGCTCAGCCTGGCTGACGCCATCGACGCCGACCGCCCCACCCGCGCAAGCTTTGACGCGCTGCTTGAGGCGCTCGAAGATCCCGAACCGACCGTGCGCGAGCGCGCCTACGCCAACGCCGAAGCGATCTTCTCGGGGTTGGCCGCCGAGCATCCCGACCAGGCACAGCTGCTCGTCGACACGCTCTACAACAGCGTGCTCGTCGAGCGCTTCTTCATGGACAACGCCCACTACGCGCGCCGCGCGCTGCTCTTCGCCGCCCAGGGGCCGCGCCCCCGCTTAAGCGCGCAGGAGCTGATCGCGCGCCGGCGAGAGCTCTACCGCCACGAAGATCTGGTCGCCCGCGCCGAGGCTCAGGCGCACTGGGCGGCGCAAACCACCATCAACATCGATCCGGCCACCGTCACGTGGAACCCCGATCAGCAGGCCGTGCTCGACCACGAGGCTCAGACCCGCGCAAGTTACCTGCGCGCGCTGCAGGCCCAATCCTCGCTCATCGACGCGCATCTTCCCGACTGGGACGGCGTGGCCTACCTGGACACGCGTGCGCAACGCTATCTGGAGCGGATGCAGGCCCTGGACGCGCGCTCCAAGGCCCCCTCAGGCCGCCACCGCCTCACCCTGGGGGGCGGCGCCACCGACCAGCTCCGCACGCACCTGGAGCTCTCCTACTCGCCCATCGAAGATCGTCTGGGAGAGGTTCGCCAGCGCGGCTACCGGGGCGACATTGAGTCGCGGGTCTTCGGGCTGGACCTGGCCGCCGAGATCGGGCCGGACCTGCGCAAAACGGCCGAGAGCCTGCAGGCCGATCTGGTGATCTTCCGCTACGCCAGCCTCCAGCGCACCTACGGGGCGGTGCGGCGCAGCTTCCTCGATGCGGCCGGCTGGGGACTTGATCTTCGGGTCAGCCACGATGGTCGGCGCGACCTCTACTTTGCGCTCACCGCCACGCCCACCCTCTTGATGCCGGTGTGGCGCGACAGTAACGACGTCAACCACCTGGTCGTGGGCCTGGGAGCCTACCTGGGCTTTGACGCGCACCGCGAAAACACCGCGCTGCTCGGCGCCGATCTGCAACTTCGCGGGCAGGTGCATCTTTTTGGAAGCTACGCCAACGTGCTGCGCCTGTGGGCCTCCAGCGCCCAGCTCGCGAGCCTGCCCGGGGGTTGGCGCTATGAGGTGCGCGGGGGAGTCGCTGCCGATCTTAAACTCGCCACCTTTGGCGAAACGCCGCTTGTCGCCGGCCCCTTTATCGACGCCCTCTACACCACCCGCGACTACCGCCCGCTTGAGACCGGCCAGAGCCCCTTCTTCGGGACCTGGCGCGCCGGTCTGCGGGTGGAACTCCCCTTCTGAGATGCGACCAGGCTGGCGTTGAAAAAACTCAGCGCGCGCGGCTGTCGATCATGATCGTGACCGGCCCGGCGTTGGTCAGCGAGACGTTCATCATCGCGCCGAACTTCCCGGTGCCGGTGGTGATGCCGCGCTGGCGAGCGCGGGCCACGAAGTCCTCGTACATCGCCTCGGCCGGCTCCGGCTTCATCGCCTCCACGAAGCTGGGGCGGCGCCCGCGGCGAGTGTCGGCGTAGAGCGTAAACTGGCTCACCACCAGAAGTTCGCCGCCGATGTCGAGCAAGGAGAGGTTCATCTTGCCGGCCTCATCCTCGAAGATGCGCAGGTTGATGACCTTCTCAAAGACGTAATCGAGATCCTCCTCGGTGTCGCCCTCGCCACAGCCCAGAAGGACGAGAAGTCCGCGCCCACACTGGCCGATCGTCTCGTCATCGACCTCGACCCGGGCCTGATGAACGCGTTGAATCAATGCTCGCATACCGCTCCTTTTCGTTGAGGCAAAGGTGGTCCGAATGGCCCTCGCGCGGCTACTTTTGCGCCGGGGGCTGTGCTACCTTTCGCGCGTTTTCCCCCCGTGGGTCCACCCCCGATTTACCCCTCCCCCTTCGCACGGTTCCCATGCTCACCCTCGATACCCTCAACGCCATCTCCCTGACTCGCCGACCGATGGGCCAGGTGATCTTTGCGTCTGGCGTGCTCACGCCGAACTTCAAAAATCCCCTGACGCGCACCGACATCCGCATTGAGGGCATGGAGAAGTTGCCGCGCGACCGGCCGGTGATTTTCGCGATGAACCATACCGACCGCTACAACTACTGGCCCTTCCAGTGGCGGCTCTGGCGCGATGAGGGGATGTTTACCACGACCTGGGTCAAGGGGAAGTACTACAACAACCCGGCGATTCAGACCTTCATGATCAAGATGAACAACCTGGCGGTGCCCTCCCGCGGCTACCTGATCACCGCCGACGCCGTGCGCCTGCTGGGGAGGCCGCCGGCCGAGCGCGCCTACCGCATGGTGCGTAAGGCGGTGGACAGCGGCAGCACCGACACCCGCGCGCTGCGTGAGAAGGCCGCCGAGGAAGGCGTCCTCTCCGATGTGGTGGCCCTGCTCGATACGCCCCGCGACCTGCTCGGGCTGAACTTCGATCCGCAGACCCACAACTACCTCGAACGCATCGCGGAGCTGTTTAAGCAGATGATGGATCGCTTCGTTGAGCTGAACGAAGAGGCCTTCGACATCGGCCTGCACGTGCTCGTCTTCCCCGAGGGCACCCGCTCGGTGCGCCTGCAGCAGGGCCGCACCGGTCTTGCGCAGATGGCGCTGCGCATGAAGGCGACCGTGGTGCCGGTGGGCTGCAACGGCTCCGACCTGGCCTACCCGGGCAACAGCCCCCTCTCCAGCGGCGGCACGATCGTGTATCGCCTGGGCGAGCCGATGACGCCCGAGGGCGATCTTAAGCCCTTTGCGATCGAGGAGGACTACACCCCCTTCACCCTGGAAGCCGAGCGCGACCACGCCGAGGCGTTCCGGGGGATGACCGATCTGGTGATGGATCGCATCAACGACCTGCTCGACGAGCGCCACCAGCGCCTGGAAGGTCATGAGGGCAAGGTCAAAGGGGCCAACCGCTTCATCTGAGCGCGATGATGTCCGACCCTCGGTCGTGCATCTCGGTACTATGATGCGCGATGATGTCCGACCCTCGGTCGTGCACTTTGCCCGCGCTGTGTGGCGATGATGTCCGACCCTCGGTCGTGCATCTGCCACGCCGCGCCTCGACGTTCTACCCGTACATCGCGTCGATCTGGGCCGCGTAACGCTCCGAGATCACCCGACGTTTCAACTTCCGCGTCGGCGTCAGCTCGCCGCGGGCCTCATCAAAATCATCGGGCAGCAGCGTGAAGCGTTTGATGGTCTCCACCCGGGCGACCTTGCGGTTGATGCGGTCGATATGCCCCTGAATGTGGGCTTGAAACTCGGGGTCGTCGGCCAGCTGGCGGAGGTCGGTGGGGAGGTCGTGCTTTCTGGCAAAGGCCGGTGCGAGATCGGGGTCCAGGGTCAGAAGAGCGCTTAGATACTTGCGCTGGTCGCCGATGACGACTGCCTGACTGATCACATCGAGCTCTTTGAGGCGAGCCTCCAGGGGGGCGGGTGCGATGTTCTTGCCGCCGGAGGTGATGATGATGTTCTTCTTTCGGTCGGTGACTTTCAAAAAGCCGTCGGCGTCGAGGCTGCCGATGTCGCCGGAGTGCAGCCAGCCATCGACGAGGGTCTCGGCGGTGTTTTCGGGATCTTCAAAATAGCCCATGAAGACGTTGGGGCCGCGAAAAAGGATCTCGCCATCGTCGGCGATCGCGATGTCGACCCGCGGCATCGCGCGCCCCACCGTGCCGAGCTTGCTCAGGCCGGCGCGGGGGTAGTTCATGGTGGTGGGGCCGGTGCCCTCGGACTGGCCGTAGATCTCGCGGATGACGATGCCCAGGCCCATAAAAAACTCCAGCACATCGGCGCCGATGGGGGCCGCCGCGCTGATCGCCAGGCGCAGGCGGTCAAGCCCGATGGGCTCGGCGACCTTGTCGAAGAAGAGCTTTCGGGCCACCGCGTAGCGAAGCGCGGTGACGCCGCGGGGGGCGCCGTGCTCGATAATGTCGTGCCCGGCCTCCACGCCCGCCTCGCGCGACCAGCGCACGATCGAGGCCTTGAGCCCGGTGGCCTCATTGAGGCGGTTCTCGAGCACCGCGCGGAACTTCTCCCAGACCCGCGGCACGGCAAAGAAGAGCGTGGGGCGCGCCTCCACCAGCGCGTCGCGCAACTTCTCGACGCTCTCGGCAAAGTAGACCGGGTAGCCCAGGGTTATGGCCAGGTGAATGGTGAACATCTGCTCGGCGATGTGCGAGAGCGGAAGGTAGGAGACGACGCAGTCGCCCGGTCCGGCGCCGGTCTCACCGATGAGCGCGTCGCCCACGACCTCAAAGGCCATGTTGGCGGTGGAGGCCAGGTTGTCGTGGCTGAGCATCACCCCCTTGGGCGCTCCGGTTGTGCCGCTGGTGTAGATCAACGTCGCCAGTTCCTGGCCGACCAGGGCCTCCATGCGGCGGTCGACCTCGTCCTGAAAATCGCGCCCGCGCTTCAAAAAGGCGTCGAAACTGATCACTCGCCCATCGTCAACCAACTCGGCGTCGCGGATCATCACGACCTGCAGAAGATGCTCCAGCTCGTCGATGATCCCGGCGGCCTTCTCCCACTGGACCTTGTCTTCAAGCACGAGCACCCGCGCGCGGCAGTGGTCGGCGATGTACGCCATCTGCTCGGCGCTGTCGGTGTGGTAGATGCCCGCGGGGACCACGCCGGCGATCATCGCGCCGACATCCGCGAGTACCCACTCCGGGCAGTTGAAGCCACAGATGTTGATGCGCTCCCCGGCCTCAACCCCCAGCGCGACCAGCGCCCCGGCGAAGTCTCGGGCGCGGCGGCCATACTCCGCCCACGAGATGGCCCGCCAGACGCCCCTCTCGTTGAAATACATCGCCGGCGAGTCACCTCGACGGTCCACTTGCTGAAAGAAGCGATCGATCACCGTGTCGCGCATCTTCGTCCTCCAGATGGGGCGGGGGTTGCAAACGAGCCGGGCTGTGGTGCGTGTCGTATAGGGGGAGTGTAAATCGCCCGACTCGCGCGCGCCAGCGTCCGCGAAGATGTCCGTCCCTCGGTCGGACGTTTCGGTGATTTTTCGCGATGTTGCACGACCCTCGGTCGTGCATTTCGACGCGATGCTGCGACGAAGATGACCGCCCCTCGGTCGTGCATTTCGACCCGATGCTGCGACGAAGATGACCAACCCTCGGTCGTGCATTTCGACGTGATGCTGCGGCGGAGATGACCAACCCTCGGTCGTGCATTTCAACCCGATGCTGCGACGAAGATGACCGACCCCCGGTCGTGCATCTCGACCCGATGCTGCGACGGAGATGACCAACCCTCGGTTGTGCAAACCCACCAAAATCCCAATAAAAAACCCCGGAGCGGCGAGCCGCTCCGGGGTTTTCGATTCTACGATCGTAGCAGGGTTTAGCGGAGGATGGTCAACTGCCATCCCAGAACCACGCCGGTATCGGCGCCGAAGCTATCGACCACCTGCAACGACCAGTTTCCTCCGGTCTCCTCACCTTGCAGACTCGTGACAATAAAGCTGCCCTCAAGCTCGGTACCCGCAGCCTGGTCGGCTTCCTGCAGAACGACATGCTCACCACTGGGGATGAAGAGACGAACTTCCAGATCCCCGGCGTAGGAGTGCTCGATGATGTAATCGACCTGAACTTCCATAGCGGGACCTTCGCCGGGAACTTCGATGGTGCTGATCACGCCGTTGGGATCGTTGTCGGGAATCTCGAACTCATCAAGGTTCGAGAAGCTCTCCCATTCCCCATCACAGAGCGGAGAGTCAACGCAACTATCCTCCCGGCAGCTGAGGGTCTCGCCACAGACATCATCGGGGTTGGGCTCGGGCTCGGGCTCCGGCTCTTCAAACACCGGGATGTCGGTGGCGCGAGCGCTCAAGAACTCTTCGACGTAGCGGTAGGAGATGTAGCCGTAGCCGTCGGGCATGCGCTCGTCGGCGTGATCGGTGCCCCAGCTGCCGGTGCCCCAGCTGTTTTTGAAGATGAAGAAGCCCGTCTCGGTGAGCGGCTCGCCATTCTCATCGAGCATCACCTCGCCATTCTCATCGAGGCGCTCCACGGTCAGGGTGTCGTCCCAGCCCACCAGCAGGAAGGCGTGACCGGCCGGCCGCTCGCGGCTGTCGGCCTTGTCGGCCTCATTGGGGTAGAGGACGTAGCCTTTGCGGGCGTACTCGCTGTTGGTCGGAAGCGAGGAGGCACCGTGGTTCCACGACTGGTAGAAGAAGTCACCGCCGGCGACCACCGCGGTGCCCTTATTCTTCATGATCGCTTTGATGTCGCGCTCACGCGTGGAGATCCAGCGACTCGAGGGAAGCTTCCACTTCTCGGCGTCGACGGCCTCCTGAGGCGGGTGCCCGTTGGTGTGGCACTCGGTGGGGCGCTCGGCCTCATCGCCCACGCAGCGCTCATCGTCGGAGGCGCCCCAGGGACGCGACTCGTAGGGCCAGAAGGCCTCTTCGACGATCCCGAAGTCGCTGATCGCGCGCAGGTTGTAGGTGGAGCTGGAGCCGGAGGTGTTGGGGAAGGAGTTAACCTCGAACTTCGCCGACCACTGCAGGTACTGCTCGGAGAAGTCTTTGTCGGGGTAGGTGCCTTCCTTGATGTAGAGGTGCTCCATCAGGGCGACGGCCGCAAAGATCGAGCAGACCCCTCGGCTTCCCTGGTTGGCGGTGGGCGACTGCAGCGCGATCAGATCGTAGTTGGTCGGCGCAAAAACCTCATCGCCCTTGGCTTCGTTTTGAAGCGAGGCGTTCTCGGGCGCGCCATCGAGGAGGGTGTCGAGGTTTTCGAGCGGCGGCGCGAAGACGGCGCCGTTGTCGGTGTTCGGCCCCTCGACCTCGGTGCCTTCGCCACAGCTCGCCAGCACGAGGCTCGCGCCGATCGCCAGCAACCACCACTGCTTGGTGTTCATCGCCATAAAGAGTCTCTCAAAAGAAGATGCAAAAAACGCAGGTTATCGTGGAACGCGCAGACTCGGCGGTACGCCATGACGCCGCGCGTCGATGTCCATCGAAGTGCCGGGCACCATAATCAAAAGCCCGCTGAAATTGCAACATGTTACCTACATCGGCCTACCCCCTGCCCCGAGTGGGTGAAGGCGGTGGGAAGGTCGGCCGAAACGGGCCTGTTTCAAGAGCCCCGTGGAAGGCCCCGCACGTCGCAAAACTGTTTCAATTCTGCGACATACGTTTCAAAACTGCGCGCTACAGATGGTGCTCTCCGGTCCTCGCTCTTCCACCTCTTCTGCATAAGAGGTGGTTCCATCACGAGCCCGTACTCTTAGTATCGTGAGTGTTGACGGGATTTTGCGTCCCGCACACATCTTTTTTCACCTGGCGAGGTGTTTGACCCTCGCCGGTGAGCGATCTGCTCAAGAGCGTCGTGGTATGAAGTTTGCTCAACGCTATCCTTGAGTTCAAAAGCCTTGAGCTTCATCCCCCTTAAGGAGAGTACGCCATGACGGTGAAAGAACTGACGACGCAGGCCGAGGTTGAGGCGATCATGGAGCCAGGCGGTCCGGCCGCGCTGATCGACTTCTGGGCGGGATGGTGCGGCCCCTGCAAGATGATGGCCCCGCAGTTTGAGGCGGCCGCCGAGCAGATGGCCGACCAGCCGGTGGCGTTTTACAAGCTCGATACCGAGACCTACCCGGCGCTTGCCCGGGCGTTTAACGTGCGCAGCCTTCCGACACTCATCGCGGTGCGGGAGGGACAGATCCAGGAGGTCTCGATCGGGGCGAAGAGCGCCGCGCAGATCGTGTCTCTGGCGCAGCGCATCAACCCGGACCGTCCGCCGGGATTTTTCAAAAAGCTCTTTGGCGGGTGAGGTCGTTGAGGCCCGCTGCCGCGATGCTGGCGAGCTGAGGTTGTGGGCCGGCCAGGGATGCGACGGGACCTGCATGGCGTCTGATCTTTTTCATTCTATTTCTTATAAGAGATCGGAGGCTGCGCGCTTTAGGTGGCATGCGCTGCCTGGCGAGTGACGTCGGCGAGTTCTTGAACGGTGTGTGGGATGGATTTTTATGAGGAGATGCCCGTGAAGCGTGCTGGCGGAAGTTCGGGAAACGCGTGGAAACGATCGTCGCTTTTGAGCGTGGCGATGCTGGCAGGCGCGCTGCTGCTGGGCGCGTGCGAGCGCTCGCCAGCATCAACGCAGGAGGGTGAGGAGGCTCCCGGGACCGAGATCGCCGAGGGTGAAGCACAGCAGCAGGGCGCTTCTGCGCCGGCCACCACGCAAGAAGCGGGCGATGAGGGGGGCGAGACGCTGCCCGCGGGCTGGAGTCAGCTGGAAGCGGAGCGCCTGAGCCCCGACCAGCAGTCGCAGCTGGAGCGGGCCCGGCAAGCGCGTCAGGCCCTGGCGAGCACCCTGATGGGGCGAGTGATGGGGGTGGTGCAGGAGAAGGGCGCGCCGGCGGCGGTGGAGGTCTGTCATCGTGAGGCGGGGGTGCTGACTGCGGAGGTGGGCCGCGAGCACGGGGTGCGCATCGGACGTTTTTCCGAAAAGCTGCGAAACGCCGACAACCAGCCGCCGCAGTGGGCCGCCGCGATGGCCAACGAGGCGGGTGAGGAGCGGGTGGGCGTGGGGCCACAGCAGGAGCTTGCGGTGCTCAGCCCGATTCGCATCGCCGCGCCGTGTCTTACCTGCCACGGAGAGCGAGAGTCGCTGGCGCCGCAGGTCGCCCGGGCGATCGAGACCTACTATCCCGAAGACCGGGCCACCGGCTATGCCGAGGGCGATCTGCGGGGTTGGTTCTGGGTGGAAGTGCCGGGAAGTTGAGGTGATTTGACCATCCCTCGGTCGAACGTTTTTCAGCGATCATGCGGTTGGGAGGCCGATCCTCGGTTGGACGATCTTCAGGGATGATGCGGGGGATGCTCGACCCTCGGTTGGACGATCTTCAGTAACGATGCGGGGGATGCTCGACCCTCGGTTGGACGATCTTCAGTAACGATGCGGGGGATGTTCGACCCTCGGTTGGACGATCTTCAGTAACGATGCGGGGGATGCTCGACCCTCGGTTGGACGATCTTCAGTAACGATGCGGGGGATGCTCGACCCTCGGTTGGACGATCTTCAGTAACGATGCGGGGGATGCTCGACCCTCGGTTGGACGATCTTCAGTAACGATGCGGGGGATGCTCGACCCTCGGTTGGACGATCTTCAGTAACGATGCGGGGGATGCTCGACCCTCGGTTGGACGATCTTCAGTAACGATGCGGGGGATGCTCGACCCTCGGTTGGACGATCTTCAGCGCTTGTGCCGCAGTGATCGCTTCGTCTTGCTGTCGCGACGTGACGCATCTCACCAGCGCTAGACGCGAGCCCCACCATTCGCTACTTCTGAGAGCGTTCACCGACCGCTGTAGCTCTCCGAGGTTTCTATGGTTCGACGTGCATCTTTATCTACTCGACTCGCCGGCAGCGCCCTCTCGCTGCTTTTTGCCCTGGGGGCCACGGCCTGCTCGGGCTGTGATGATGAGGGTCTCAGCGGGACGCACGCGTGCGTGGCCGACGAAGACTGCGAGGGGGCGGGGCGTTGCGTGGCCGATCGCTGCGTGGATGCCGACGTCGGTGGCGACACAGATTTCCTGGACGGTGGAGAAGACAGCGGCGTCGACGCGCAGGATGACGCCGACGCCACGCTGGAATGCGGCGCCGAGGAGAGCGCTTGCGCCGGCGTCTGCTGCACTGCCGCGCAGGTCTGCCTTGGCGAGGCGTGCGTCGATACGCGCGGGGCGTGTGAGCGCACAGAAGAGTGCGCGCTCGACGAGATCTGCGAGCCTTCCATCGGGCAGTGCCTTCCCCGCGACCAGGTTGCCGTCTGCGAGTACCGACCCCCGGTCGGTGAACTGGAGCCTGCGCCCGGCTGCACCTGGGTGCCCGACGGGCTGGAGTTTGCAAATCGAGGCGATGTGGTGGCGGTGCCGGTTGTCGCAAACCTCAGCGATGATAATGGCGACGGCGTCACCGACACCGACGACATCCCCGACATCGTCTTCCCCTCGTTCAACCGCAACAGCCAGGGCTGCTGCAACGTCGACGCCACGGTGCGCGTGGTGGAGGGGCGCTGCGCAGAAGACGGCACCATGCGCACCATCGCCTCGATCAGCGAGCCGCCGATCAACAACGACTCCGGCCTGGCGCTGGCGGACCTGGATGGCGACGAGGTCGCCGAGATCATCGGCGTGACGCGCAACGCCGCCGGGCGTCCCCAGGGCACCGTGGCGTTTCGGCGCATCAGCGACGATGGCAGCCAGTGGGAGCCGATGTGGCATAATGAGGACTATCCCACCTGGGATGTTCATACCCGTGGAGGTGCCAACGCCTCGGTGGCCGATCTCGACGCCGACGGGCAACCCGAGGTCATCATCGGCAACGTCGTGCTCAACGGCCAGAGCGGCGTGCTCAAATGGGACGGCGTGGTCACCAGCGCCGATCACGCCGGCGGCCCGGGGGGCATCGGCAACAACGCGTTTCTGGGACCGGCGGCCACGGTGGCCGACGTGACCCTCGACGACACCCAGGAGGTCATCGCCGGCAACACCCTCTACAACCACCGCGGAGAGGTGTTGTGGACCTACGCCTTCACCTCGCAGAACTCCAGCTGTCAGGGGCCTTTAAGCTGCGACGGGTTCAACGCCGTGGCGCGTTTTGAAGACGGCCCCCACCCTAACATCGTGCTGGTGCGTCGCGGAGAGATCATCGTGCTCGATCACCAGGGCCAGGAGGTCTGGAAGATCGGCGTGCCGCTGGACAACTGCACCAACGGCAATGAGGCCGGCCCGCCCACGATCGCCGACTTCGACGGCGACGGGATCCCCGAGATCGGCACCGCCGGCGCAGACTTCTACGTGGTGGCCAAGCGGGAGTGCGACGTCGACGACTGGCAAGATCTGGGCTGCTCCGATCGCGGCATCCTCTGGAAGACGGCCAACCAGGACTGCTCCAGCCGCGCGACCGCCTCCAGCGTCTTCGACTTCGAGGGCGACGGCAAAGCCGAGGTTGTCTACGCCGATGAGCAGAACTTCTACATCCTCGACGGGACCACCGGTGAGGTGCTCTTTGTGGACGGGCAGCACGAGAGCAACACGCGCATCGAGATGCCGGTGATCGCCGACGTCGATAACGACGGGGCGGCCGAGGTGCTGGTGGCCTCGGCCTACGGCAACCGCGGAAGTCGCCCCGGGCTGTGGGTCTGGAAGGACGCGCGCAACAACTGGGTGCGCACCCGCCGCATCTGGAATCAGCACGCCTACTCGGTGACCAATATCACCGAGGAGGGGCAAGTGCCGCGAATTCCGGAGCGAAACTGGGAGAACGGGCGGCTGAACAACTTCCGCCAGAACGTTCAGCCCGACGGCCTCTTCGACGCGCCGGATCTGGTCGTGGAGGAGGTCACCACCAACCAGGTCACCTGCGGGGTGGAGGGGGAACTTCGGATCAGCGTGGTCGTGGGTAACGAGGGCGCGCGCAGCGTGCCGCAGGGCACACCGGTTCTCGTGACCCTCTCCCGCAACGGCACCTTTTTGCTCGATGAACGTCTTGAGCTCAGCGAGGCGCTGTTGCCCGGCAACACCGAGCGTTTTGAGCTGAGCATGGAGGTGCCCAACGCCCTGCTGCAGGCCGAGTTCGAACTTGGCGTGGGAGTCGACCCGGACAACCGCTACAACGAGTGCAACGAAGACAACAACGAAGCGCTCGTGGAAGGGGTGCAATGCCGCATCATCGGCTGACGAACGATCGGAGATGTCCGACCCTCGGTTGAGCATTTTACCCCAGAGATGTCCGACCCTCGGTTGAGCATTTTGCCCGGTGGTGACCAACCCTCGGTTGAGCATTTTACCCCAGAGATGTCCGACCCTCGGTTGAGCATTTTGCCCGGTGGTGACCAACCCTCGGTTGAACATTGCGTCGTCCCATTGCGGCCCTGCGCCACCACCTCGGCTCATGAACTCCGCAGTTCCTCTCGTCGACCGGCTCACCATATCCGCGCTGGAGCGCAATCGGTTTGGTGGGCACGGTCGGTGCCAACGTTTAACGCAGATCCCCGCCAGAGGGTCTTCGTCGACGAGGCAACGTCTTTTGAGGACGTTTCAACAGGAGGCATCATGAGCACCGATCATCATCGTCAGCTGCTGATCAAGTGGCTTGAAGGCGCATATACACTGGAGAAGACGCTCAGCAAGGCGCTTGCGCAGCAGGCCAAACACGCCCGGGAGTTTCCGGAGTTGCAGGCTCGCCTGCACGAGCACACGCGCGAGACCAAACGCCACTGCGAGTTGGTAAAACACTGCCTGGAAGATCTGGGCTCGGATGCTCCGGAGCTGCGCGCGAAGGCGTCAAGCTTTGCCGGCGCGGCACAGGCGGGCTTTACGGGGTTTCTGGACAACACCTTTGTCAAAGACACCCTGATCGGCGCGGCCAGTGAGGAGTTGGAGATCTCGATGTACCAGGCCATCATCGCGCTGGCGGAGAAGCTGGGAGAAGATGAGATCGCCAGCATTTGCTCCGACATTCTGGAGGATGAGCGCGCGATGCTCACCTTTTTCAACGATAACCTTCCCCAGATGATTCGTGCCGGGGTTGAGAACAATATGCTGCAAGGCTGAGTCTGATTGCAGCGTTGCTTGCAATCTGTGCACGCGCCTGACACCACATTGCCAACCAGACTTCGGCCCCTACCTGCGCGCGTACATCCCAACCGAGGGTCGGACATCATAAGGGTTGTGATCAACCGAGGGTTGGACGTCGTGGTGGCGTGGTCAGGGGCAGCAAGACACGCGAATTTTCGTATTTTTTCCCCTCACGCCCGGCTGATCCGGCGTTTCAAGCATCCCTGGCCCCGGATCTCGCTCGATTTGCGGCGCATTTAAATACACCTCAGCCCTCGTCGGCCCACGTCTGAGCCGGAGGGGTTGAGGGCGCCGGGCGCGGGCCGCATCTCCAACGCCCCCCGCGTTTAAGCAGGCGCGACACCAGAAACGACGCGCGCTTGCCTCACTCTCTGAGTTCTAAAAAGGACCTCAGGCGCCTTCGCCGGGGAAGGCCCCCGGGGGGCAATGCCCCAGGCAGTGCGCAAGCACCTCGGGCCCGGCCGGCTGGCAACTTACCCGAGCATGTTGCTTTAACCAGAGCGTTCCGCAGGGGAAAACGACGCCGGTCTTCTTGCTTTTCCACCGCAAACGCACCCGCTCATAGACGCAGACGAAGGTCTTGTACTGGCGTTCCGCCGCCTCAAGCACCTCGGCGGCGCTGGCAACAAATCGCGGCGCTTTCTGCACGCGCGGACAGGGGATCGAGGGGCGCGTGCTCGTAGGAAGTCCCAGCACTTTAACCTCACCGGCCTTCTCCGATTCTCGCTCAGCGAGCGCCTCCTGAAGCCCCTCCTCCAGGAGGGTTTCAAAGTGCTCCTGCACCTCTTCCAGGCTCATGTTCTCGTAGCCGGGCGGGGGCGTCGGAGTAAACTCCACAAACTTTTCGGAGCGTCTTCCATACCCCTCCGGCTTCATAACCCGCATCGGCTTTCCCCAGTCACGAGGCAAGATCATCATACCCGGCCACTCCTCGGGGTGGTCACATTCACCGGTGCGCACCGGGTTGAGCCATATGTAAATCAGCTGCCTGACCAGCGCCTGCTGATCGAGCACCACCATGTCGTGATACCCGCGCGCGTCCCAGAAATAGCCACTTCGGTCGAGATCGCGGTTGCGCGCCCGAGCCACCCCGGCCATCGCATCGCGCATAAACCCGCTGCGCGTGGCGTGCACATCGGTGGCCAGCACGTGGACGTGGTTCGACATGCCGACGAAACCGTGGATGCGCAGACCATGACGCGCAGCAGATCGCGCGATCTCGTAGCGCAGGATCGCGTTCATTGAGGCGTCCGGGCGCAGCAAAAACTCGCGATCGTGAGTGCGACGGCTCATCACAGCGACCTGATTTTCAACGTGGCAGCGGGGTTGCGTCATGGCAGGTTTCTCCGGTCATGGGTCGAGGTCAGACGTCGTTTGTCTGTTATCGACAGGCCGACGGAGATCTTGCGCGTACGTCGAACTTTTTTCGCAGATGCCTCCCTGGCAGCTCGTTCACGATGCGCGATTTTTCACTTCGACCAGCCCTCGGTCGGTCATTTTTCCCAACTTCGACCAACCCTCGGTCGGACATCACCCTCAAAATTCGCGCCAGAATGGCCCAACCCCCGGTCGTACGATGTCGCGCAACCATGCGGATTTCCGCGATTCCAGACGTCGTCATTCGACCTCTGACGCCACTTCAACCCCCGCGCTCCCGACCGACCTTTGCCTCCGCGTCTGAGGCAACCTCTACGAAATGCCTCGTCTGAAAACCCGAATCATCCTTGATGCTCAACCCCCGGTCGCCTATCACCCGCAACTTCACAGCTCGCTGACCAACCCCCGGTCGCGCCACTCGACACGGTCCCGCCATGAACGCCCCTACATTGCTATCAGCCGACAACAATCTTTTTGTCGTCAACAAACCCGCCGGCTGGGTGGTCCACCCCACCAACGACCCCACGATGCAGGACCTGGTCAGCTGGCTCAACGCCCAGATCGGCAACTCCGATGCCGCGCCGGTTCATCGCCTCGACCGCGAGACCAGCGGCCTTGTGCTGATGTCGCCATCCCCTGAGCTGCGGGCGCAGCTCGGCGATTGGTTTGCCCAAAATACCGTGCGTAAGGAGTACCGGGCGCTTGTCTACGGGTCGACGCCCGACACGATGACGCTGGATGCTCCTCTCTTCGATCGACGCCGTGGGCGCCCCCTCAGCGCGCTGACCCGGGTGGAGACGCTGGAGCGTTTTGTCTCCTGCTCCTACCTGCGCGTCACGCCGGCGACCGGGCGAAAACACCAGATTCGCCAGCACCTTCAGCGTGCGGGCCACGCCATCGTCGGGGAGGCGCGCTACAAACCCAAAAAGTTCCTGCGAGTTCCCGGATTTCCCGGCCGCCTCTGGCTTCATGCGCTGCGACTTGAACTTCCTGACGGACGCATCTTCGAAGCCCCCCTGGCCCCCGAGCTCGACGCACAACTGAACTTACTTCGCTCACTTGGCGTCGAATCACGCTAACTTCGCGCATCCGTGGGTCGTACATACCCCCCAACTGAACTTACTTCGCTCACTTGGCGTCGAATCACGCTGACTTCGTTCATCCGTGGGTCGTACATACCCCCGACTTTTCGCCGATTTTGCTCATCCGTGGGTCGTACATCTTCCCCAGGACTTTCAACCACTTTGCTCATCCGTGGGTCGTACATCTTCCCCAGGATTTTCAACCACTTTGCTCATCCGTGGGTCGTACATACCCCCGACTTTTCGCCGATTTTGCTCATCCGTGGGTCGTACATCTTCCCCAGGACTTTCAACCACTTTGCTCATCCGTGGGTCGTACATCTTCCCCAGGATTTTCAACCACTTTGCTCATCCGTGGGTCGTACATACCCCCGACTTTTCGCCGATTTTGCTCATCCGTGGGTCGTACATCTTCCCCAGGACTTTCAACCACTTTGCTCATCCGTGGGTCGTACATCCCCCCGTGGGTCGTACATACCCCCGACTTTTCGCCACTTTGCTCATCCGTAGGTTGAGCATCCCCTCCCCCCGACTACCCCTCGATCTTCAACCCGAAACGCGACACCAACCCGGGTAGCTGCTCCAGACGCACCTTCATGCCCCGGGTTCGACTTTTGGCCGGATCGAGCACCAGGTTGAGCGCCCCTCGAAGATCGGCCCCCTCCAGGTTGGCCCGCTCCCAGCTCACCCCCGCCACGTCACTCTCCTCAAAACTCGCTTGCCGCAGATCGGCCTCATAGAGGTCACTCTCCTGGAGGCTGCAGCGCACAAAAGACGTCTGGCGCAGATTCAGCGAGCGCATCGACGCGTAGTTGAGGTTGCTCCCCTCAAAGCCCACACTGAACCCGAAGTCACTCACCTCAAAAAAACTCACACCCATCAACTTGCAGTCCACAAAACGCACGCCCTGCAGGCGGGCGCCGGCGAGTTTGACCATGGCGAGGTTGCAGCCCCGAAAGGTGCAGTCGACAAAGGCGATCTGACGAAGATCCGCCCCCAGAAACTCACAGTCGACGAACTCGCAGGCATAGACCTCCTGCTCGAAGGGGCGCTGATGCGTAAAATCAGCGTCGTTGATGGTGGCGTTGAGGTAGGCGTCAGGGGAGGGAAGATCGCTCATCACGAGACACACGCTGCGAGGGGAGAGTGAGGCCCGGAACCGGGCCTGGAGGGAGGTCGAACATCATTCCCCCTCCCAATAGCCGACCTCCGCCGAGAGCGGCAAGAAGACATTGAGCGTGCGTTTGGACGCATCACCGCCGGGTGCTTCACCCCCCATCACCCCGATCTTGTCACTGTCGGGGTAGAGCATCACATCCGGGGCGTTCATCGTGGAGACCACCAGGTAGCGCAGCACCTCGGTGCCCGTGTTGATCACCTGGTGGGCGTGCTCGACACCGGCCGGAAACGCAACAAAATGCCCGGCCCCCACCGGATAGCGCGACTCGCCATGACGAACCTCCCCGCTACCACTGAGGATGTAGAGCGCCTCCTCATTTCCCAGGTGGGCATGAAAAGGAAACGCCGCTCGCCCCACCGGCACCTCAAAAAGGCTGCACCCCAGACGCTGCGCGCCGGCCGCCTTACCGAGCTGCTTTCGCCGGCTGGCAAAACGCTCTCCATGAGACTGCTCTCGCCATTCCAGCTCGTCGGGATGCACACGATGCGACTGACTCATAAATACTCCTGGCTCTGGCCCCTTAACGCTCCCCAACGATCCTGAACGTGTTTAACCCTCGGTCGAACATCGACCGCATAAGTCCTCGCGATCGACCATCCCTCGGTCGAACATCGACCGCATACATCCTCGCGATCGACCATCCCTCGGTCGAACATCGACCGCATACATCCTCGCGATCGACCATCCCTCGGTCGAACATCGACCGCATACATCCTCGCGATCGACCATCCCTCGGTCGAACATCGACCGCATACATCCTCGCGATCGACCATCCCTCGGTCGAACATCGACCGCATACATCCTCGCGATCGACCATCCCTCGGTCGAACATCGACCGCATACAGCCTCACGATCGACCATCCCTCGGTCGCGCACTCGACCATCCCCCGGTCCAACATCTCAGCGTGATTTCAACGCCGCCCCGCCCCCTCAATAAAAATCTCCAGCACCCGATCGATTGCCGGCTTGAGCGCGAATGGCCCCTCAAACGCCCAGTGAATCGTCAGGGAGTGCAGATGCCCCCCCAGCGCCAGTACATAATCGATGGGATCGGCCTCGCGCAGCTCCCCGGCGGCGATGCCCTCCTCCATCAGCTCCAGCCACACGCGCTGGTTGGCGCGGTAGGTTGTCAGAATCTCCTCATCCACCTTCCCGGACGGCGGTCCCATCGGCGCGTTGACCATCGCCGCCACATAAAGCTCGCGCTCCTCCTCGGCGAACTCCGCCAGGCGGTAGAGCAGCCAGCGGGTGCGCTCCCGAAAACAAAGATCCTCGGGAGGCGCCTGCATCATCACCTCGGTGATGCGCGCGCGCACCGATCGCCACAACGTGCAGAGGATGTCATCGCGATTGGCAAAATGCTTGTAGAGCGCCGAGGTCGAATAGCCGGCCTGCGTGGCGATCTCCTCCACGGTCATCGCCTGGCCGCGCTGGTTGTAGACCACCGCCGCCGCTTCCAGGATGCGCTCGCGAGCCTCCACATGACCCAGGCGCTGTCGGTTTGCATCACCCATACGGGAGCTCGTCACTTCAATCAAAACGTTCGTATGCCGCGCGTTGTAAGGAGAGCGCTTAGTGTGGCTGAGCCGCCTCCGATTGGCCAGCGCCGAGATTGACCAACGCCGAGATTGACCAACGCCGATGATCGGTCAGGCGCCGCGCCCATCACCCAGACTAACACCGGGGGCCCCACGCGAAAGCCCCCCAACCGCGCGACACCGCGCTTATCTGGAGAAATGCGTTGCCTGCATCAGCGCCTCAATGAGCGCATCGACGTCGTCGCGATCGGTGTAGGCGCCAAACGATGCGCGAGCCGTCGCGCACAACCCTAACGCCCGCACCAGCGGATGCGCGCAATGCGAGCCCACACGCACCGCCACATTCTGCGCGTCGAGCAGCTCACCCAGGTCGTAGGCGTCCACCCCGCGCAGACCAAAGGCGATCACCGCCGAACGCTGCCGCGGACGCCTCACCACCTCCAGCCCTTCAACCGCCTCAAAGCGCCCCAGCGCATAGGCCGTAAGCTCTTCTTCATGACGCTGCAGCGCCTCCATCCCGAACCCCTCCATCCACGCGATCGCTGCAGCCAGCCCCACCGCCTGCGCCACCGGCGGCGTGCCCGCCTCCAGCCGGTTGGGAAGCTCGGCGAAGACGACCTCCTCCTCCGTCACCGAGGTCATCATGCCTCCTCCCAGCTCCACCGGACGCAGCCGCTCCAGGGCCTCGGGCCGACCATAGAGCACTCCCACCCCGGTCGGGCCGTACATCTTGTGGGCCGAACACACAAAGAAGTCACACCCCAGCGTCGTCACATCGACCGCCCGATGCGCCACACTCTGCGAGCCATCGATCACACTCAACGCGCCGTGCTGGCGCGCCATCGCCACAAGCTCGTCCACCGGGTTGACCGTCCCCAACACATTGGAGACATGCGTCAGCGCCACAACCGCCGTACGCGCGCCGATCATCGCCTCGGCCGCGTCCATATCCAGCTCGCCACGCTCATTGAGCGGAAGCACCCGCAACCTCGCGCCGCTCGCTTCGGCCAGCGCGCGCCAGGGCAGCAGGTTGGCGTGATGCTCCATCGCGCTGACCACAACCTCATCGCCCTCCCGAAGCGCCCCGCGAAGTCCGCCTGCAATCAGGTTGAGCGCGTGCGTTGCCCCGCGCGTAAACACCACCGAGGCGCTCGTCTCAGCCCCCAGAAACGCCGCCACCCGCTCCCGAGCCGCCTCGTAGCGCCCGGTCGAGCGCCGCGCCCTCCAATGCCCCCCTCGCCCCGCCGAGCCGGTCTCGGTGGCATAAAAATCACTCAACGCGTCGATCACCGGCTGCGGCGTCAACGTCGTCGCCGCGCTGTCCAGATACGCCCAGCGCCGCGCAGCCTCGCCACCCTCATGGCGCAACGCCGGGATCTGCTCGCGCACCCGCGCCGCAAGACTGGCAGACTCACTCATTGTGCTGGCCTCTACTGCTGCGCTTCGTTCCGGTTCCATTGGCACCCCTGGGTTCATACTCCGTGAGCAGTACGCGGTGGTGATCGATGCGCGCTCGCCAGCCACACAGGTGAGATACACCGGCAAAAAGCGACGCTCTCCATCCAGAAGACACGACTTCGATGGTAGCCTGCCCTACATCTATAACACGATCCCGCCCCCGGACTCCCCCGAAGCCTTCTCTGCCCCTGGGGCACAGGCCATCGACCTCGCCCTCGCCCCGATTTCACGTCCGCCCTGCCCCCCGCGCGGGGGAGCCGGGCGTGTAACGCTTGACGCACCCTACGGGGACTGCGAGAAATGTAAGCAGACACTTAGTCTACATCCTGACGCCTTAAGCTACCGTGCTTCCTTGTGTTTTGCGATCATCTTCTCGCCACAAACACCGGGCCCACCTGCCTCTGCCCCTGCCCCCGGGACTCCCCCTATGGCGATCCACCCCCGACTGCGCACACTTTTTGAAACGCTGGATATCGACGACGCTCAGGCCCTTCCCGATGAGGCTACCTGAGCCCGCCTGCTCGTCGGTATCAATCAGATCTGCGCGGAATCGGAGCATAACGCCTTTCTGCTTAACCAGACCCTGGACACCCTGGGTGAGTCCTCGCGCCAGCTTGAGTCTAAGGTCAATGAGGAGCGTGAGAAGCTGCAATCTCTGCTCAGTGCGGTGGAAGACGGGGTCTGCGCCATCGATCGTCGCGGGCGCCTGCTCTTTGCCAACCCGGCCGCCACCCGCCTCTTCAGAGGCACACTCGACGACGATTTCAAACTTCTGGAGCGCCTGGGCGTCGACCACACCGACCCCGACCAGCCAGCCACCGAGCCCGAGCGCAGCGCCCAGACCCTGCTCAACTCCGGGGCCACGCTGCGCGACGACGACGGGCTTCTGGAGCGCAACGGTGCCAGCGCGCTGCCCGTCTCCTACATCCTCAGCCCCATTGAGCGCGACGGCGTTGTCGTCGGCGCTGTCTGCGTGATCCGCGACGTCACCGAACAAAAAGAGGTCGCCGACCGCCTCCAGCGCCTCAACGACGAGATCACCCGCGCCCGCGACCAGGCCATCGAGGCCAACCAGGCCAAGAGCAGCTTTCTGGCCAATATGAGCCACGAGCTGCGCACCCCGCTCAACGCCGTCATCGGCTACACCGAACTTATTCGCGAAGACGCCGAGGTCTTTGGCTACAACGAGATCACCCCCGATCTCGGCAAGATTTACACCGCCGCCAAGCACCTCTTAAGCCTGATCAACGACATCCTCGACCTCTCCAAGATCGAGGCCGGTCGCCACGAGATCGTCTGGGAGAGCTTCGATCTTGGCGAGCTTATTGATGATGTCGTCTCCACCATTGAGCCGGTGGCCCGCGAGAAAAACAACCACTTTGAGGTCGTCGCCGAAGAAGGCCTGGGCACGATCCGCGCCGACCGCATCAAGCTGCGCCAGATCCTCATCAACCTCCTGAGCAACGCCTGCAAGTTCACAGAGGGCGGCCGCGTCACCCTCAACGTGCGCCGCGAAGACACCGGCCCCGGCGAGAACTTCGTCTTCGATGTCACCGACACCGGCATCGGCGTGGTCCAGGAGAAGATCGACGAGCTCTTTGAGCCCTTCACCCAGGCCGACAACTCCACCACCCGCCAGTACGGCGGCACCGGTCTGGGACTCACCATTACGCAGCACTTCTGCCGCATGATGGGCGGCTTCATCAACGCCACCAGCAGCCCCGGCGAAGGCTCCACCTTCAGCGTGCATCTGCCCGCACCGCTGGTGGCCAGCGAGGCGCTCAACGCCATCGACGAGGCCGCCGCCCTGCCGCGTGCCGCCCGCAACGACCACACCGTCCTGGTCATCGACGACAGCGAGACCGTCCATGAGCTGCTGCGTCGCCAGCTCGGCCGCGCCGGCTACCGCGTCGTCAGCGCCATCAGCGGCGATGAGGGCCTGCGCATGGCCCGCGCCGTCGGCCCCTCGGCCATCACCCTCGATGTGATGATGCCCGGCCGCAGCGGCTGGGACACCCTGGCCGAGCTCAAACACGACCCGGAGCTCGCCCACATCCCCGTCGTCATGCTCACGATGGTCGTCGACCGCAAAAAAGGCTTCGCGCTCGGCGCCGACGACTACCTGGTCAAACCCGTCAGCGGCGACGTCCTCCTGCGCACCCTCCAGCGCTTCGAGCTGGAGCGCGGCGAGTTGCAGGCGCTGGTGGTGGAAGACGATGACGCCACGCGCGAGATCATGGATCGCACCCTGCAAAACGCCGGCTGGCAGACCACCACCGCCATCCACGGCCGCAAGGCCATCGATCATCTGCGCACGCTCAATGCCGACAACCTCCCCGACATCATCCTCCTCGATCTGATGATGCCCGAGATGGACGGCTTTGAGTTTCTGGAGGTGCTGCGCGCCGACCCCGCGCTGAGCGAGATCCCGGTCATCGTGGTCACCGCCCGCCAGCTCTCCCGCAAAGAGCTGCAACAGCTCCAGCAGGTCACCGAGCGGGTGATGCGCAAAGGCAACTTCACCGGCGCCGAGCTCGTCGAGGAGGTCGACCGTCTGGTCGCCCCCGGCGCCCGCCGCCCGCTTGCCCCGGCGCTCAGCTGAGCGTCTTTTCTGAGTTTCGCTGTACGTCTCCCCACCCCCGTCGTTGGAGTCGCCATGAGCCCCCTGCATGATCTGGAACGCTGGAGCCCCGAGTACGACCTGCGATTTGTGGCGGAGACGCCCGTCTGCGGGCACTGCCATCACTACAACCTCTTTATCGACAAGACCGTCAACGACGCGCTGGGGCTTGCCGGCGGCGCGAAGCTGCGCACCGAGGCGGCCCGCGAGTTCTTCTGGGCCCTGCTCAACCGCGCCGTCCTCGAGCTCAACATCGCCGATCCCGCCGCGCGCCTCCAACTCGCCGAAGATCTCTTTCGCACCTGGGGGCACGGCCGCCTGGAGCTCAGCGGCCTCAACGCGCAGGGCGGCGTGGCCCTGGGCCGCACCCTGCACTCCAGCTACAGCTGGCGCGAGAAGTTCGGCGACCAGCCCCGCTACTCTCCGGCCGACGCCCTGGCCGCAGGCTTTGCAGCCGCCGCAATGGCCGTCGCCTTCGATCTTCCTCCCCACGAGGTCGAAGCCACCGAGACCCTCTGCCTGGCTATGGGCCATCAGAGCTGCGAGTTCCGCCTGCGCCGCGTCGAAGGCACCCAGCCCCTGGAGCCACCGGTGACCCGCCAGGCCACGCTCGATGTGCTCCCCAAAAGCTTCGGCGGCCGCTCCGAAGACGAGGTCCAGCGCCTGACCGAGGGTCTGCGCGACTTCCTCTCGGGTGTCAAAGGTGATGAGCGCGGGCTGATTGAGGCGTTTGGCGTCTTTGTGACCTTCAGCCCGGTCAACATCTACAACCGCCTCTCCTACGAGATGCTCGAGACCTTGCGCCAGCGCCACGAGAGCTTTGCGCGGGTCTCGGCCGGGCTGCTGCGCGAGGCCGGCCGGATGTGCGGCTTTAACACCTTCGGCGGCATCATCGGTTCGCCGGAGTGGGAGGCGCTCACCGGCACCAGCGAGCGCGACGCGCTCACCGTCGCGCTTCATTCCTGCACGATCGCCCGGGGCTTAGGCTTCGGGAGGTGGTCGGTGGCCGACTTTGAGCCGGGACGGCTGCTCATCCTCCAGGCGCCCTCCACCTATGAAGGCCCCTACTACAAGCTGCGCCATGGCGAGGGCTCCACCCCCTCGTGCTACCTCTTTGAGGGGGCGTGTGAGGCCATCGCGCAGCTCGGCCACGCCGTCGACTGGAGCTCGACGCCGGCGTTCACGCCGGAGTTCTACGACCAGATGAGCAACGATCCCGACAACCAGTGGCAGGCCGAGCAGACCCACTGCGTCAGCTGCGGCGACGATCATTGCGAAGTCATCGTGACCCGGCAGATCCGATGAGCACCTCGGAGATCGATGCGCCGCTCAACCTGCGAAAAGACCGGGCGTGCATCGACGATCTTCTCTGGCGCCTCGATCTCCCCGAGGGCACCAACCTCGACGCCATGCCCGCAGCGCTCGAAGGCGTCGGGCTTACCCGGAGCGGCCAGGCCTCCAACCTCCCGATGTGGGTCTTCTTCAGCGCCGAGGAGCACCGCCTGCTGGTGGTGCCCGCCACCGGTCGACTGCAACTTCGGATGCATTACGCCACCCCCCGAGAAGATCGCGTCAGCGCTGCCAGCGCCCTGGCCGAACAGGTCGACCGCGCGCTGGCGTCGTGCCAAAAATGACCAACCCCCGGTCGTGCCTCACCCGCTCCACGTCTACGTGAAACGCGACCGAGGGTCGGTCACATCACCCTCGTGATGACCGACCCTCGGTCGTATCATAGCCCCGAATTTTCGCTCGAATGTCCGACCCCCGGTCGTACCTCACCCGCACCACGTCTACGTGATGCACGTCCGAGGGTCGGTCGTGCAGCTTAAAACTGCACGCGCACCGGCGTCGTGCGATCGACCTGCGTGCCGTCGCCCAGCTGACCGTGGGAGTTGCGTCCCCAGCACATCACTCCGCCGTCGGTCAGGCGCGCGCAGGTGTGCATCCCGCCCACCTGCACATCGATGGCCGAGGGCATCGTCAGCGCAAAGGGCTCGTAGAAGTTATCGGTGTCGCCCAGGCCCAGCCGCCCGTACTGGCCGCTGCCCCAGCAGTAGACCGTACCGCTGGCTACCGCACACACGTGGCGCTCCCCAACGCTCAGAAAATCCGCCGAACCCGGCCCGCCAAACACCTCATTGGGGCGTGAGGTCGAAGGCGTCGAGCTGTCTCCGAGCTGTCCGTAGGCGGGGCTTCCCCAGCAGTAAATCGTGCCGAACGTCCCTCGCGCGCATGAGTAACGATCTCCGGCCGCAACATAGGGGCCGGAGAGAAAGCCGGAGATATAATCGGCGTCATCAACCTGACGCGGCACAGTTGAGCTGGAACCAAAATAACCCGCATCACCAAGCTCACCGTAGCTGTTACGTCCCCAGCATACATAGCGTCCGTTGAGCTGACGGCGAGCACAACTGTGGTACCGCCCGGCGTGGATCTGCGTGGCGTCGGCCAGACCCGACACCGGCGTCGGCAGTGTCAGAGGACTGCTTGATGGAACTGCCCCGCCGCTGCCAAGTTTGCCAGATTCATCGCTGCCCCAGCAGTAGGCCTGCCCGCCGCTGACGATCGCGCAGGTATGCGTTGATCCCGCGCTCACCGTGGTCACCACCGGAGGTGTGCCCGCCCACACCACCGGCGTGGGCGTGAGAGCGTCGACGACAGTCCCGTTGCCAAGCTGACCCGTCTGATTTCCTCCCCAGCATGAGAGCGTGCCGCCCTGCTGAATCGCGCAGGTGTGATAGCCACCGGCCGAGATCTTCGTCACATTGCTGAGCCCCGGCACCAGCGTGGGCTGCGCCTTGTAGATGGTGGTGCCATCGCCCAGGCGCCCGTCGTCGTTGCGACCCCAGCAGTACACCTGACCGTTGGTGGTGCGCACACAGGTATGCGCAAAGCCCGATGTGAGCTCGGCGATCTCCACGTCCAGACACGCGCTCTGATCCAGCTCACAGCTCGCGTCACAGCTGAGCGCGCCGCCCGCTGATCCCACCGAGGTGCAGGTGGCCCCGTCGAGGTCGCCCCCGTCACAGCCCTCATGGGCAGGCTGCATCACACCGTCGCCGCAATAACCGGTGACCCGACCGGCGACCTCCTGACACTGCGCGTTGCACACCTGGCAGCTCTCCTCACCGTAGGCGCAGCTCGTCTGGGGGCTGCCGCCGTGATCGCAATCTTCGCCGCTCTGCACCACCCCGTCGCCGCAGCCGGACTCAACTTCCACGTCGACAAGCTCGCACTGCGCGTTGCACACCTGGCAGCTCGTCTCACCGGCCTCACACTCGGTCTCGGGGCTGCCGCCATGGTCGCAACCTTCACCCTCGTCGGACTGCACCACCCCGTCGCCGCAGTAGCCCGAGCTCTGCCCGGCCACGAGCTGACACTGCGCGTTGCACACCTCACAGCTGGCCTCACCGTAGGCGCAGGCCAGCTCCACGGTGCCACCATGGTCGCATTGCTCTTCGCCCTGCACCTGGCCATCGCCACAGCTCGCCGGAATCTCACAGGCCTGCTCACAGGGGCCCCCGCAATCCACGCCCTCTTCACCCCCGTTCTGAATGCCATCCTCACAGCTCGGTGCAGCAGCGCAGGCCTCCTCGCAGGAGCCGCCACAGTCCACGCCCTCCTCACCCCCGTTCTGAATGCCATCATCGCAGGTGGGTGGATCGACATCCGGCTCGTCCTCACAGCTCAGCCCGCAGGCCCCCCCGCAATCCACGCCCTCCTCACCCCCGTTCTGAATGCCATCATCGCAGGTCGGCTCCACCGGCTCGTCCTCACAGCTCAGCTCGCAGGGCCCCCCGCAGTCCACGCCCTCCTCACCCCCGTTCTGAACCGTGTCCTCACACGAGGGCACCAGACAGACCCGGTACGAAGGGTCGAACTCCTCGCCCTCCCCACAATCTTCAGGCTGCACGCGCACATAACAGGTACCCGCCACACAGCTAAACCCATCCTGGCAGGAGGGCACGCAGGCGTTCTCATCGTCATTGCGACGACGATCGGTATCGCCCCCACCGCAGGCACTTAAGAAAAGGGTGATCACAACTACTAGTGCAACAGCGCACCGGGACATGGCTACCTCTAAAAACATGTGTCAGATTAGGTCTTTAGGTGACCCGACGTCTTTAGCGGACCCGGCACTTAGAAGCAACTTACCCCCCTGGCGATCCTCGTACGTTGCGGAACGCTCAGGAGAGGGGTTCGGCATCGCTCTTTTTGGAGCCGCCCGGCAATGGAATGAACTCCTCGTCGTCGTGCACCGGAAGTTTGATGCGCCCGGCCTCCCAGTCGGCCTTGGCCTGCTCGATGCGCTCCTTGCTTGACGACACAAAGTTCCACCAGATATGCCGCTTCCCCAGCGGCTCGCCGCCGAGCAGCATCACGGTGGCCGGGGTGCGCGCGGTGATCACCGGATCTTTGCCAGCCTCCACCACCAGCAGCTGCCCCTTTTTGTAGAGCTGACCGCCGAGCTCCACCTTCCCGCGCGCCACATAAACGGCGCGCTCGCTGTAACCCTCGGGAAGTTTCAACCTCGCCTCCGGCGCAAGCTCGCTGTGCACATAGAAGAGCGGCGAGTGGGTCTGCACGGGGCTTTTCAGACCGTAGGCCTGACCGGCGATCACCCGCAACCACACGCCCGATGCATCATCGTGGGGAAGCTGCGTCTGCTCGTAATGATGAAACGTGGGGTCGGTCTCCTCAATCTCTTCGGGCAGCGCCACCCAGGCCTGCAAAAGCTCCAGATCCCCGCCGGTGCGCCGAAACTCGTCTTCAAAACGCTCCGAATGGCTCACGCCGCTGCCGGCCGTCATCCAGTTCACATCCCCCGGCTTGATCACCTGCTCGTAGCCCACGCTGTCGCGGTGCATCCACTTGCCGTGAAAGATGTACGTGATCGTCGAGAGCCCGATATGCGGGTGGGGCAACACGTCCATCTCCTCGGAGATCACCGGCCGCAGTGAGACCGGCCCGGCGTGATCCAGAAAGATAAACGGCCCGACCATCCGTCGCTTGCGATAGGGCAGAATCCGCGCCACTTCAAAGCCAGGCCCCAGCTGGGCGGCGCGCGCATCAATGACGATGTCGAGCATACATCCTCCACAAAATTCGAGTCAGAAGGGGCGCCCCATCGCGCCGCCCCCCGAGTGTGCGCACAGACCCACGGTCGGGCAACTCGGCGCCATACGTCGAAAAGAGCCGGCCCCGGGTTGTCAATTCCCCGAACACCCCCACGAATCGACCCACATCGCCCCCCCCGCGTCTCACAACCACCCAACCACACAACCACCTCTTCACAGATGGGTTCAGGCTCAGCGTGCGCGAAGGCGGTGGACCAACCGACCCGGCGCAAACGCCGCAGCCACGATCAGCGGGTAGATCGCCACGCTGATCGCCACAAAAAACATCATGAACCCCTGCCCCAACCCGCAGTCGTTCTTCCACGAATCGGTCAGAGTCAGCGCGACAAAACTGCAGATGATAAAGGCCCAGCCCGAGGCCGTCAGCGTCGCCCCGGTGCGCCCTCGCCCGTCGAGAATTCCCGCCGTAATCGGCGGCCCCAGGATACCGCTGCCCCAGATCGCGAGAACCAGCCAGCTCTCCGCCAGAAAAGACGGCAGGCTCGCCCGACTCAGCGCCCACCCCATCGCCAGCATACTGCCCAGCGATGCGACATTAACCAATCCCCACAGCGGCCAGCGCATCCGCGGCTGTGGGGGGTTGGGATGGCGAAAGACACGCAACCAGGTGGTGTAGATCGGAGAAAACTCGTCGAACATGGTCAAACCCCGGGGCAAATGGATCCAACGTGCACAGCAGCGTGCCAACATCTCGGGGCTCAACACCGCAAGAGCCGTGCCATCTGAAAAAAGACCGAAAGAAGGCCCAAATACGTCACGACACGGTCCATTTCCCGCAAAGCATATACATTTTACGCACACCAGCCTGGCATATTGTGCCCGCCCCTTAAGAGCTCGTGACGAAGTCGAACTCGCGCCACCAGCACGAGAACGAGGACGCGCGCTACCAGTACGAGTACGCGCTACCAGTACGAGCACGCGCTACCAGTACGAGTACGAGCACGCGCCCCTTCCCTAAAAAACCCTAAAAAACCCGCGACCCTGTCACCCGCTTGGGCATCTTTCGAGCCCAACCCAGCCCGGAATCGCTCACATCCACCACAAGCAGCTCACGGTGTGGGAGAACGTGCCCCAGCCCGAGCTCTTCAAGCGTGACCACGTGTTTTCGGGGCCAGAATGAGAGCCGAACGCGAACCCCGAGCACGTAGCAATGCTCCTCGGGAAAGTGCGCCATCTCTTTGCTGGCCAGCCAGGCCTCTTTGACGCCGGGAAGCGACTGCAGCGCCTCCATAATCTCCTCGACCTCCTGCGCGCTCAGATCGTGCGCGAAGAGCACATCGTGGCGCGTAAGCTCATCGCGTTCTTTGCGCGCCTCCTCCAGATCGTGGAACCACACATCGAGGCGGTCTGCCCAGCGGGCGGCCATCGCCTCATCGCCCTGACGTTTGTAATAGGTTTAGAGGGTCTGACCGGCGTCGCCCGTCAGCCAGATGTCGTCGGCGATGGCGGTTTCCAGAAGCGGGATGCCCTGAAAAATAACCGTCCCCGGGTCGTTTTCGACGTCACGTAGGATTGACTCCGGCCCCCGCAAGTGTAAAGAGTTGTTTCAATCTTTTCAGAAGTCGTCTCCCCCTCAAGCCATGCGCGTTTCACGAGCGTTGCGCCTCGCGCCACCGCCGCGCTGCGCACCCCTCACTTGCCTCGGAGTTCTCCTTGCAGCCTACCGCTCAGAAATCATCGCTCGTCACCCTCGTCGCTCTCCTGCTCACCTCCACCGCGGCCGGCTGCGGCTCGGAAGCCCCCCAGGAAGGCCCCTCCCTCAGCGTCACCGAGGCCACCAGCGAGCAATGCCCCCACGGCGGTCAGGTCATCCTCATCGATGAGACCGAGCACGTCCTCTGCCAGGGCGCCCCGGGCGAAGATGGTGAATCGCCCGAGATCGAGGTCACCGACGCCACGGCCGAGCAGTGTGATGAGGGTGGCGTGGTCATCACCCTCGACGATGAAAGCCACATCATCTGCGACGGCGAAGATGGCGAAGACGGTGAAGACGGCCAGCCTGGCGAGTCGGGTGCCCACGTGGTGGTACGCGCCAGTGAGGCCGAGGTCGCACAGTGCGAGTTTGGCGGCACCTTCCTGGAGTTTGGCCTCGACGCCAACGCCAACAGCATCCTCGACGCCGAAGAAGACGTGATCGAGAGCACCTCCATCTGCAACGGCGCCACCGGTGAAGCGGGTCAGGCGGGCCTCAACACGGCGATGCGCGTCAGCGCCGCCGACGTGGCCAGCTGCGAGTTCGGCGGCACGCTCCTGGAGTTTGGCCTCGACGCCAACGCCAACGGCAGCCTCGACGCCGAAGAAGACGTGATCGAGAGCGAATTCATCTGCAACGGCGCCCCCGGCGAAGACGGGCTTACCCCCACTGTCACGCTCGGCAACGCCACCTCCGAAGATTGTCCGGGCGGCGAGGGCACCCTGCTGACGATTGGCGAGGAATCCACGCTGATCTGCCCGCTGATGGTCGTGTATGCCGCCGATCTTCCCACCGGCACGCTCGTCGTCGACAGCGCCACCGTCTGGAATGAAGCTCCCCTGGAGTGGCGCGTGGTCCATCATAACTACGGCTTCCTGGCCAACTCGGTGACCCTGCGCACCACCGAGTTCGTCGCGTTGCGGGCGATCTACAACGCCGGCTGGGCCAACGCCTGGGGCTCAAGCGATCTGCGCACCTGGCTCAACGCCGACTTCGCCGCCGCCTTCTCCCCGGCGTTGAGCGAGGCACTTACGCCCGTCACCATTCCCTGGGTCTCCATCAACAGCGGTGACCTCACCACCGGCGGCGACGTCGACGCGGTCTTCATCGCCTCGCGCACCGAGCTCGGCGGCGAGGCGGTCGCTGGCGAGGGCGAGGTCTTTGACTGGTTCGCCGACCCGGCCACCGCCGCCGAGCGACGCGCCGAGAGCGAGACCCCGGTGCAGTACTGGACCCGCACCGGCATGTGGACCACCTACAGCGGCAGCGAATACCCCATGAGCGCCTGGATGGTGAACACGTCTGGCGACTTCGTCGCCGGAAACTGGACCAGCGACCCCTTCGGAGTCCGGCCGGTGATCAACATCGACGGCGACACCCTGGTGGTGCAGCGCGAGAGCAATCGTTTTGAAGTGATCACCCTCGACTAACGCCCACGTCGGAGCGACACGCAACTCGCCGCTCCGAACATGTTTTTTTGAAGAGCGCCGGCACACCGCCGGCGCTCTTTTTTTTATCGAGAATGACCGACCCTCGGTCGTGCACGACGGCGTCCACACTGGAAGTTGTTCAACCCTCGGTCGCGCAATCCGGCGTATTTACTGGACTTTGTACGACCCTCGGTTGAGCAACCTCTGGAGGATGCCCGACCCTCGGTCCTGCGACCCGCGTCTTATAGGAAGATTGCCCGGCCCCGAATCACACTCCCCTAATAGGGAAGCGGAGAGCTCGACGCCGGCTCCGCCGGCCGCCCGATCATAAAGGCGATCTGCCTTAAGAAACCCTCCACGAACTCCTCGACATCGGCGCCCTCCAGGGTCTCGTAGTCCTCCTCATCCGCAATATCAAAGCCCAGCTCACCCTCCATCCGCCTCCCGAGGGGCTCCATGCTCATCTGCTTCATAAAGCCGCGGCTTGAGCTCGGCAGCTCGGTGGTAAACGAGGCGAAGAAGGCCGGATTAAAATCCGTCTCAATGATCAGGCGCTCGATGCAGCGCTCACTCTCGGCGCGCAGCGCGTCAGCGTCGTCGTGCTCGCTCAAGCTGACGCTGAAAAACGCCGCCGGCATATGCTGCAGCTCCCGGTGCCGCTCCCCGATCAGCTCCTCGATCGGCTGTGCATACTCCCCATCCTCCAGCGCGCTCCCGAAGATCACCCCGTCATAATCGCTGAGCTCCAGCTCCTCGGGGATGGCCTCGGCGGTGAAAAGCTCCACGCGGTGACTCATCTCCTTGAGATGGGTCGCGATCGCGTCAGCGACCTGCCGCGTTTCGATCGTGTCGGCCTGGTAGATAAGAGCGAGTCGGGTGATCGTGTCCATAAGTCCCTCGAACGAAAGTCATCGTAAGTGGTTGATGTTACACCCAAAATAGACCCGAACCCCACCTCACCAACGTCGTTTATGCCGGCACTCAAACCCCAACGTGCACGCACCCACGCGCCCCACCCAACGCCCCCACTCACCCCCCAACATCGCGAACCACCGGCGCCCCACAACCAAAAACGCGTACCTCCCAACGCCCTCACGAATCGACCCACCCCGCAAACCCCGGCGCCCCACAACCAAAACGCACACCCCCCAACGCCCTCACGAATCGCCCCACCCCGCAAACCCCGGCGCCCCACAACCACCCAACCCCACAACCACACAACCACAACCCGCACACCCCCCAACGCCCGCGGCAACTCCCAACATCGCGAACCTCCGGCCACAACGCTCGGCCCTTCCCCAAATGCCCCCCAACCCGAGCGCATCCAGGGCGGAGCCCAGCAAGGAGGCAGGGATGAAGCTGTAGCAGCGCTACCGCGAATCCCTGACGACGCCGCTGGCTTCGTCCTGGTGCGCTCGGCGACGCTCGGCGACCGTTGTTCGACCCCTGAGCCTCTGGCATACTGGCCGCGCGAACTGACGCTCCTCAATGACTCTGGCGCGCACCTTTTTTTCCGTCGCTGAACACCTCCGGCGCTTGGACAATGCATGCGTGGTACTACGGGAAAGTGTCCCGGCTGTGACGGCACCGGCGAAGTCGCCTCGCCCTGCGAAGAGCGCGGCTGCAACAAGCGCGGGCTGCACTTCATCTCCAACGCTCACTGGGAGCAGGCCCACCGCGGCGTGGCCGAGCAGCCCGACCCGGTGATCGGCCAGATGGTCGGCGACTTCCTGGTCGTGGGCACCCTGGGATCGGGTGGATTCGGGCGCGTGTACCTGGCGTACCAGTCGCCGCTCTTGAGGCTTAAAGGGGCGCTCAAGCTCATCAACGTCGACACCGACGATCCCGAGTTCTCCCAGGCGCTGTTGCGCAAGTTCCAGAGCGAGGCGGAGGTGCTCGCGCACTTGAGCCACCCCAACATCGTGCGCCTGCTCAAGTACGGCATCCACGCCGGGCGGCCTTATCTGGTGATGGAGTTCATCGACGGCAGCCGCACCCTGCGCGATGAGATCCACGCCCGCACCCTCGACGGCCGCGGCTTTAGCGCCGACGAGATCCTCACCATCACCAACCAGCTCCTCAACGGCCTGGGCGCGGCCCACCAGGACAGCATCGTCCACCGCGACATCAAGCCCGAAAACATCATGATCCAGGCCGTCGTGGGCAACCCCCTCTACGTGCGTCTGCTGGATTTCGGGCTGGCCAAGTTCGTCGAGCATAAAAGCGATACGCGCTGGCACCTGGGCTCGCCAAATTATATGGCCCCCGAGCAGATCTCGCGCAAAAACCTGGGGCCCTGGACCGATCTTTACGCCGTCAGCGTGATGCTCTTTGAGTTCTTGAGCGGCCGCCGCCCCTTCCCCGGCGCCACCGAGCAGGAGGTGCTGATCAAGAAGATCAAAGAGGAGTTCGATCCTCTTGGCGAAGTTGCCGATCTGAACTTCCCGCAGGTCACGCGCGACTTTCTGGCCCGCGGTCTCGCACGCGATCCCCAAAAACGTTTTCAGGATGTCGAAGCGCTACGCCAGGCCATGCACCCGGCCGTCGAGGCACTCGCCGGACAGCTCGGCCCCCGGGGCACGCTGCTGCCCGCGCAGACCGCGCACCTGGCCTCCCGGGATCTTCTCGACCTTAAGACGGTGCGCGGCGACGCCGACCAGCTCGCCAGCGCGGCCGACGCCCGCCCCACCTCTCGGGTCACCCCCGACGACCTCGCCACGCGCCGCGTCTCCAGCGCCGAAGAACTCGCCAGCGACGCCGAGAACAAGGACAACAAAGACAGCGAGGAGGTCGCGCTTAACGTCGTTGAAGCTCGTTCCGACGCCGCCGCTCCTCCCGCCGAAGACGCCCGGTCTACGACCTCCGACAACCCCGACATCCACACTGCGCTCACCGAGGAGCAAGTTGCGGTCGCCGGTCCCTCCGCCTCAGCCAACGCCGACGCCGCACCGGGTGTTGCGACCGAGGCCGACGCACCCGACGCCCCCGACATCCACACCGTGCTCACCGAGCAACATGTGGCGGTCGCCGGTCCGCCTCTCAAAACTCAAGTCGTCGCCTCCGAAATCGACGCCCCCGAAGTCAACGCGCCGGAAGTCGCCGTCGCCACAGGCGATGCGCATGCTGACGATGGTGAGGTTGAGGCTCAAGCGCTAAGTGACGTGGTTGTTGAGACGGAAAACGACACCGGCGCAGAGGCCCGGGTCGACGCCAGCATCTCCTCCCTCACTCCGCCCGACGAGGCGTCCGCCTCCACCCGTCGCCCCTTGTTCTGGAGCGTGGGACTTCTGGCGCTCGCGCTCGCTGGCGTGGGGCTGGCCAACGCCTACGGCCCCTCCCTCACCGGAGGCGCCGCTCCCGAAGATGCGCCGGCCGAGGCCAGCACCGACCTCAAAGCGCAGAGCGGTGCCGAGATCGAAAACCTGAGCGCCTTACCCGACCCCGACGCCCTCTCGATCGCCCCGCTCATTGAGAACGCAAGCCACACTGTCAGAGGTGCCCTGATCGCTGCCGCCGAGGGTCTTCCGAGCGATGCCACTCCTACCGCGCCCCCCCGTCTCGTGCAGCAGATGGCGCTCGGCAAGTTCCACAGCTGCATCCTGCTGCGCGAGGGCCAGGTGCGTTGCTGGGGCGCAAACTTCGACGCCGAGCTGGGCCTGGGCCACCGCGAGCGCATCGGCGACGATGAGCCCGCCTCGGAGGCCGGGTTTGTGGATCTTGGCGAGCGGGCCATCGCGATCGCGGCCGCCGGCGACTACAACGCCTCGTTTACCTGCGCGCTCTTAGAGAGCGGCGACCTGCGCTGCTGGGGCAGCAACCATTTTGGCCAGCTGGGCCTGGGCCGCGACGTGCGCCGCATCGGCGAAGACGAGCTCCCCGCCGACATTGAGCCCATCACCATGGCCGGCCCGGTCAAAGCGCTGACCGTCGGCGCGATGCAGTACGCCACCCACGCCTGTGCCCTTTTGGAAGACGGCGCTCTCAAATGCTGGGGCAACAACCGCTACGGGCAGCTCGGCCTTGGCCACACCCACCACCTGGGCAAGGCGGAGGTCCCGGCCAACATCAACCCGGTCGACGTCGGCGCCGAAGTCCTCGACATCAGCGCCGGAAAGTTCCACACCTGCGCACACTTAGAGGGCGGCGAACTCAAATGCTGGGGCCGAAACCAGGCCGGACAGCTCGGTCAGGGCCACACCGACAACATCGGCGACAACGAGCACCCCGCCGCCGTCGACCCCATCGATGTGGGCGATGAGGTTGTGGCGGTCTCCGCCGGCCGCAGTCACACCTGCGCGCTCCTCCCCGAAGGACGCGCCCGCTGCTGGGGCTGGAACGAGCACGGCCAGCTGGGCCTGGGCCACACCAACAACATCGGCGACAACGAGCCCCCGGCAGAGGCCGGCGACATCGACGCCGGCGGCTCGATTTTGCAGATCGACGCCGGCGGCCTGCACACCTGCGCGCTCTTAGAGGGCGGCCGGGTGCGCTGCTGGGGCGACAACCGCTTCGGCCAGCTCGGCTACGGCCACCGCCGCTCCGTCGGCACCGACGCCCCTCCCTCTCAGGCCACCGACGTCTACCTGGGCGGCAAAGCCGTGGCCATCGAAGCCTCCAACTACCACACCTGCGCGCTCCTCGAAGACGACACAATGCGCTGCTGGGGTTTTAATGATTTTGGCCAGCTCGGCTACGGCCACACCGACCTTATCGGCGATGATGAGGCCCCCGCCATCGCCGGAGCGGTGCCCGCCTATGAGCTCGATTCGCCCGACTCGCCAGATGCTCCCGCCGCGTCACTTTCATCAGGTAGATGAGATCATTTTTTCAGATCCTTTGCTGGGATGATGTCCGACCCTCGGTCGTGCAACTCGGCGCCATCACTCGCGATCGTCTGACCCGGGGTTGTGCAACTCCGCGCACTATCGCCGCCTAAGTCTCATCATCCAACCTCACTTCGACCTCCCCCCTCGCCTCGTCGATCCGCCACGTCTTCTGCGTCACTCTTTGCCGAAACCGCGCGTCGTGACTCACCAGCAGCATCGCCCCCGGATAGGCCACCAACGCCTCCTCCAGCCGCTCGATCGAGGGCAGATCGAGGTGATTGGTCGGCTCATCGAGAATCATCGCGTAGACGCGCTGATGCAGCGCCTGCGCCAGCATCAGCTTGCGCGCCTCACCCGGGCTGGGAGGGGCGCCAGCGAGCAACTTTGAGGGGTCGGTGCCCAGGGCGGCCACGATGTTCATGACGTCGCCGAGCTCATCGGGATGCATCGTTTTGAGCGCATGAAGACTGGCCGATGTCCGACCCTCGGTCAGCTCCTGAGGCAGGTAGAGCACCCGAGCTTCGGGCACGTGAAGATGTTCGAGGAGCAGGCGCAACAGCGTAGACTTGCCAGCGCCATTAGGACCGGTGAGCGCGACCTTTTCGGTGCGCCCCAGCCCCAGGCGAAGATCGCGGGCCAGCACCCGATCGCCAGCCCGCAGATCGGCGCCGGTGAGGCTTGCCACCGGATCTTTGGGCGAAGGCTCAAAGTCCACGAGCAGCGCCCGGCCCAGGGCCTTGTGGATGGGAAGTTCTCGCAATGTCGCATCGGCCTTTGCGAGCTCGCGGCTCACCACACCGGCCTCCCGGCTGGCCTTCGCCGACGCGTCGATCGCGCGCCCTTTTCGCGCCATGCTGCGCGCGTCGCTGTCGCGCACCGAGGTCATGCGGCTCTTCGTGCTGAGCGAGCGCTCCGTGGACTGCTGGCGCGCGGCCGCCTCACGCGCGGCGCGCTGCAAGCGGTCGCGCTCGGCTTCGGCTTTTTGCCGCGACTGCACCTCCCCGGCAATCCGCAACTTCCGCATTTCAAAAGCAGCGCTGTACGCCGCCGGATAGACCTTCAGCGCCACCTCGCCAGGGCCCGGCTCCAGCCACAGAGTCGCCCGGCACGTCGCGTCGAGCAGCGCGCGATCATGGCTGACCACCACACCCACGCCCCGGTGCAGACCCATCGCCTCAATCAGCCACGCTCGCCCCTCGGCGTCGAGGTGGTTGGTGGGTTCGTCCAGAAGCAAAAGATCGGGACGCGCCATCAGCGCCGCGCCGATCTGCCAGCGCTTGCGCTCCCCCGGTGAGAGCGTCTCCCAGCGGGTCCACCCCTCATAATCCAGATCGAGGCGGCTTTTCAGGCGCATCGCCTCTTTATCCCAGCGCTGCGCCGCCGCATCGACCCGCTCACCCGGCGCCTCCACGCGCTGCTCGCAGAGCACCACCGGCCCCTCAAACTCCCGCACGATCCGACCCTCGGTCGGCTTCAACGCCCCGCTCAAAAGACTCAATAATGTGGATTTTCCCGCGCCGTTGGGCCCCACGAGCCCGTACCAGCCGGCCTCCAGATGGAGATTAAGGCCCCGAAAAAGCGTGTGGATCGCGCGCGGATACGAAAACGTGACGCGCTCAAGGCGCACCGACACCTGCGTTGAAGTCATACGACCTCCTTTCAAGAGAATGGCGCAGATCCCAGAAAAGGACCTGCAAATCATCGCGCTCTTAAAAAGGGCTGACGCCCTGAGCCGCAGTTGGTGTCGCTGGATGCGAGATTGAGAGTGACGCAGGCAAGGCGCAAAACGCAGGCGATGCTGAAAGCATCGTCGAGGCTTTGCAACGCGGCACGCGGTGCTCTCAATGCAGCAGACGCGACATCAACACGTGCTTAGGGTGTCCAACTTCACGAAGTGTCCTGGGCTGAGAAAAGGGAAGTCGGTGGCCCACACGACCTCGCGATCGGCGGCGACTCGACGGCTCAAAACTAAGCAGGTGTTTTCAAGAAATCAAGAATCCGACGCGCGCGCATCACGCTATGAAATGATAAGATGCGCGCGATCTTTATAAACCCATATACAAAATGCGCGTTTCCGTACCTGCTCCACATAGCCCTTTACGCTCACGCGAACTTTTTCCACGCCCCCATTAACACATCAAAAACCCAACAAAACCAACACATTACACACCCAACACTCAACCTCCCCCCTGATTAAAATAAACGGATTAAAAAACATGGCACGGGGCTCGCTATGGGGAGGTTCGAGCCGGGAGGCCCGGGGCGTCGACACGTTGAGAGAAGACGCCCGACACGCCTCCTCAATATCTCTCGGACACGGCGGCGACGCGCTGCCGCAAGGATCGTCGGATGAAACACCACCTGCGAAAGTTGAACATCCCCAAACATTTTCACCCCACGCTGCTCAAGACCATCGGCACGATGATCGAGAGCGGGCAGACCACCCCGGATGAGGCCTACGACGAGCTGCGGGCGATCGTGGAGGCGCCCCAAAACTACCATGGCGAGACCTTTGCGGAGCTCGCCGACTACCTTCAAAAGGCCGCAAGCTGGGAGGAGCCCGAGACCCGTGCGCCCTGGGCGCAGTGGGGCCACGATCTGGAGGCGCAGGCGGTCAAGCAGATGGAGCAGGCCTCGCGGCTGCCCATTGCCTACCGCGGCGCGCTGATGGCCGACGCGCATATGGGCTACGGCCTGCCCATTGGCGGGGTGCTGGCGACCGAGGGGGCGGTGATCCCTTACGCGGTCGGTGTGGACATCGCCTGCCGGGTGAAGTTGAGCGTGCTGGATGTCGATCTGCAGAGCTTTGAAGATCATCCCGAGCGTTTTGAGCGCGCCATTGAGCGGGAGACGGCCTTTGGCATCGGCGCGCATTTCAAAAAGCCCCACGATCACGCGGTGATGGATGATGATTGGGACGTTTCGCCCATCACCTCGCGCGGCAAGTCGAAGGGCTGGAAGCAGCTCGGGAGCAGCGGCTCGGGCAACCACTTTGTGGAGTTCGGGGTGCTGACGCTCACCGAGGCCGATCTGGGGCTTGAGGCCGGGCGCTACCTTGCGCTTTTAAGCCATAGCGGAAGCCGCGGGGTGGGCGCGGCGGTGGCCAACCACTACTCGAAGCTGGCGATGGAGCTGCACCCGGAGCTTCCCTCGGAGCTTCGCCACCTGGCCTGGCTCGATCTCAAAAGCCAGCCCGGCCAGGAGTACTGGGCGGCGATGGAGCTGATGGGGCGCTACGCGTCGGCCAACCACGCGGTGATTCACCGCCAGATCCTGCGCAACCTCGGCGCCGAGGCGCTCGCCATGGTCGAAAACCACCATAACTACGCCTGGAAGGAAGTTCATGACGGCCGCGAGCTGATTGTGCATCGCAAAGGCGCCACGCCGGCGGGTAAGGGTGTGCTCGGGGTGATCCCGGGCTCGATGGCCGACCCCGGGTTTGTGGTCCGCGGCAAAGGAAACGCCCTCTCATTGGAGAGCGCCGCCCACGGGGCCGGACGCGTGATGTCGCGTACCCGCGCCAAAAAGACGATGGACTGGGCCCCGGTCAAAGAGCGCCTGGCGCGCCAGAAGGTGCGACTTCTCTCGGCCGGGCTCGATGAGGTTCCCGACGTTTATAAAAACATCGAAGAGGTCATGCGCGCGCAGGACGACCTCGTGGAGATCGTGGCCCGTTTCGACCCGCGCATGGTCAAGATGGCGCCGGCCGGCGAACCGGCGGAGGACTAAATGGCTGATTTTAAACAAGAAACCATCATGATTGATGGCAGCAGTGGGGAGGGGGGCGGCCAGGTGCTGCGCAGCGCGCTGACGATGGCGATGCTCACCGGCCGCCCCTTTTCCATGGAGAAGATCCGCGCCGGCCGGCGACGCAGCGGCCTGCTGCGCCAGCACCTGACTTGCGTGCGGGCCGCCGCCGCGATCTGCAACGCCGAGGTGGAGGGCGCGACCCTGGGCAGCCAATCCCTGCGTTTTACGCCTGGCGATCTTCAGGGCGGCGACTTCCGCTTCGAGGTGGGCTCGGCCGGCAGCACCATGCTGGTATTGCAGACGGTGCTGCTGCCGCTGGCGCTTTGCGACCAGCCCGCCACGCTGAGCATCACCGGCGGCACGCACAACCCGGCCGCGCCCCCCTTTGAGTTTATCACCCGCGCCTACCTCCAGGTGCTGCGCCGGGCCGGGCTCACCCTGGAAGCCGAGCTGCGCCGCCCGGGCTTTATGCCGGCCGGCGGCGGAGAGATTTTTGTCGATTTTTCGCCTGCGGATGACCGACCTACGGTCGTGCAAAGTCCGCATAAAACCTCATCGATCGACGTGTCACCTGCCCTCGATCTGATGACGCGAGGCGACCTTCAAAAAGCGTCGATCGAAGCGCTGGTAGCCCATCTTCCCACCTCCATCGCCGAGCGGGAGATCGCGACCTTTTTAAAACGCGCTCCAGGCCTCCCCGACCCCACCCTCGACTGGCACACCGAGGTGCTTCGCCACGACACAAGCCCCGGGCCGGGCAACGCACTGTTGGCCACGTTGAGCTTCGAGCACGTCAGCGAGGTCTTCTTTGTGCCGGGTCAAAAAGGCATCAGCGCCGAGAAGGTCGCCGAGCGTCTGGCCGACGAGCTGCGCGTTTACTTAAGCCACGACGCCCCGGTGGGCGAACATCTTACCGACCAGCTCCTGGTCGTGCTCGCTGCGCTGGGCCGCGGGCGCTTTCGCTGCGGGCCGATAAGCTCGCACGCCCGCACCCAGCTTGAACTTCTGCCGCGATTCACCGGCCGGCGCTTTGAGGTAATTTCTCGCGATGATGGCACCTTCGACGTTGGTCTGGAGTCTGAATGAGCCGCAAAAAACCCACCGTCGTGATCGGCCTTCTGGGCTCCCAGCTCGACCGCGGCTTTGCGCCGGCGCGCTGGGAGCGTTGGCGGCCCTCGGTGGGGATCTGCCAGCAGGAAGACCTGCTCATCGACCGCTTTGAGCTCCTCTGTCAGCCCGGCGATCGTCGGCTCGCCAGGCAGGTCACAGAGGACATCGCCCAGATCTCCCCCTCGACCGAGGTGGTGCTGCGTGAACTTCCCCTCAACGATCCCTGGGATTTTGAAGAAGTCTTTGGCGCGCTCCACGACTTCAGCCGCACCTACCCCTTTAAGGACGACGAAGACTACCTGCTGCACCTGACCACCGGCACCCACGTCGCGCAGATCTGCATGTTTCTGCTGGCCGAATCGCGCCACCTGCCCGCGCGTCTTTTGCAGAGCTCCCCGCGCAAAAAAGGCCCGATGCGCGCCGCCGGGGGCTGGCGCCTCATCGACCTGGATCTCTCGCGTTACGACCGACTCGCCGCCCGTTTTGCCCGCGAGCAGCACGAGGCCACCACGCTGCTTAAAGGCGGCATCAACACGCGCAACACCGCGTTCAACGCGCTGATTGAGAAGATCGAGATCGTCGCGCAGCGCTCCTTAGAGCCGATGCTTCTCACCGGCCCCACCGGCGCGGGCAAGACCCAGCTCGCGCGCCGCATCTACGATCTTAAAAAACAGCGCCGCCAGATCAGCGGCCCTTTTGTGGCCATCAACTGCGCCACGCTGCGCGGCGACGGGGCCATGAGCGCGCTCTTTGGCCACCGCCGCGGCGCGTTCACCGGGGCGGTGGGCGCGCGCGAAGGCCTGCTCAAGCGCGCCGACGGCGGGGTGGTCTTCCTCGACGAGATCGCCGAGCTCGGCGCCGACGAGCAGGCCATGCTCCTGCGCGCGCTGGAAACCGGGCGTTTTTTGCCCGTGGGCGCCGACGAGGAGATCGAGAGCGACTTTTTGCTCATCGCCGGCACCAACGCCGATCTTCTTAAAGAAGTGCATCGCGGCGGCTTCCGCGCCGACCTTTTAGCCCGCATCAACCTCTGGAGCTTTGAGCTCCCGGGCCTCGCCAGGCGTCGCGAAGACATTGAGCCCAACCTCGACTTTGAGCTTGAGGCCTTTGCTGAGCGCCACGGCCAGCGCGTGCGCATCAACCTGGAGGCGCACCGGCGCTACCTGGACTTCGCGTTGAGCGACGCCGCCACCTGGACGGCCAACTTTCGCGACCTCAACGCCTCGGTGATCCGAATGGCCACCCTGGCCCGGGCCGGCGTGATCGATGAGGCGGTGGTGGTCGATGAAATCGAGAGGTTGCGGGTGCGCTGGGGTCTCAACAGCGCACGCGCCGACGCCGAAGAAACACATCCGGGGGTCGGACATCACCCGCTCAACGCGAGCGCCGACGCCCACATGGCACGTCCGGGGGTCGGACATCACACAGCCGCGAAGGACGGTCGGAGCGCGGTGGTGGGAGAGGTTGAAGATGTGCTCTCGGAGCTGGGTGTTGGCGAGCTCGACGACTTCGACGCTGTGCAACTTCGCCACGTCATCAAAGTCTGCCGCCAATGCGCAACGCTCTCGGAGGCCGGGCGCGCGCTCTTCGCCCACTCCCGCACTCGCCGAAAGTCGCGCAACGACGCCGATCGTCTTCGTAAATACCTGCAGAAATTCGGGCTGGACTGGGACGTCATCACGCGATGATGCACGACCCGGGGTCGTGCATCGCGGCGTCATCGCTGAAGATCGTCCGACCCGGGGTCGGACTCCCACTCCCCTGATTCAGTTCTTCTTATCGTAATCTTTGAGCTTGTTGCGGATCGTCCGCGTGCTCACCCCCAGCTCGTGCGCGGCGCGGGAGCGGTTGCCTTCAAAGCGCTCCAGGGTGCGCTCAATGATGACGCGTCGCACATCCGTCAGGGGCATATCGCCGGCGCGGAACTGCACCGTATGCTCATCATTGCTCGTCGGCGCGCTCCGCCCCTCCGAAGACAGGGCCGGCGCCGCCCCGGGCTCAAAGATCAGATGCTCGGTGGTGATGCAGGCCGAGGTGCTGGCCAGGATCAACGCGCGCTCCACGATGTTGATCAGCTCGCGCACATTGCCCGGGTAGCGGTAGGCGGCGAGTTGCTCGAGGGCCTGCGCGCTAAACTCGCGGGGCTCCAACCCCAGACGCCCGGCCAAGGTCGTCGCGTAATGGCGCGCCAGCGGAAGGATGTCGTCCGGGCGCTCGCGCAAGGGCGGGATCTCGAGCGGAAAGACGTTGAGGCGAAAATAAAGATCCTGGCGAAAATGCCCCGCGCTCACATGTCCGGCCAGATCGCGGTTGGTCGTGGCGATGATGCGCGCATCGGTGGCGATGGGGCGCGTTCCGCCCACCCTCAAGACCTGCCGCTCCTGCAAAACGCGCAAAAGTTTGGCCTGCAGCTCCAGCGGCAGCTCCGAGACCTCGTCGAGCAAGAGCGTACCGCCGTGCGCCCGCTCAAACGCGCCGGCGTGCTGGCCGGTCGCGCCGCTGAACGCGCCCTTCTCATGGCCGAAAAGCTCACTCTCAATGAGGGAGGCGCTCAGCGCGGCGCAGTTGATCGCCACCATCGGTCCGCGCGCCACTTTGGAGTTGAGGTGAATGAAACGCGCGAGCACCTCCTTGCCCACCCCGGTCTCCCCGTGAATCAGCACCGTGGAGGGTGTGCGCGCCACCGTCTCGGCCATCGCAAAGAGCTTGCGGCTGGCGTCATCGCGCGCCAGCGCCTCGCCATCCTCGGCTCCCGAAAATGCAGTCGGATGTTCAGCGTCGGGCTGAGTCAAAACGGTCTCCCTGAGCGCGCAGCGCTCTCCTCTCAAAACGATCACGAATCGTCATGACGTATGATCCGGAACTTCCTTCCGAAGAGCAACGATCAGGACCGGAAAATTTTTCCGTGCCGCTTCATAAGGATCTTCCACAACGATGCATTACCCATTGAACACCGAACGCGCCAAGGAAACAATCCCCTTATAAATCAAAGAGATAACCACGGTCGCTTGAGTTTTTTAGCTCACTCTCCTGACGCGGGCACACCCCTTGCTCAAGGGTAATCATGCGACGCCGTCCATAAGGGTCGGAGCCGCCTGACCTGACCCCAAGCGGGGGCTGACCTCATAAGGAGACCACCATGACCACTCGACACATCTTCACTCGACGCACCCTGGGCATGACCACCGCGGCCGCCATGCTGCTGCTCTCCCCGGCGGCTTTCGCCAGCAACGTGGGCTCGATGAACGCCTCGGTGACTCTGGAAGAGCCGCTGAGCGTAGAAGTCAACACCCAGCTCTCCTTCGGTACGTTGGCCATCCCCACGGCCAACAGCGCCACGTTGGTCATGACGGCCAACGGTGAGACGGTCGACTCCTCCGGTGTTGGCGACGGCGCCATCTACCGCAACAACGCGGCCTTCGGCCAGATCACCGTCAACGGCGAGGCCGACACCACCGTCTCGATCACCGCGCCGGCCAGTCTGCAGTTGGCCGCCGGCGTTAACATCACCTCCTTCAACTTCAGCAACGCTACTCCCACCCTGACCCTGGGCACCGCCACCATCACGGTCGGCGGCACGCTCGTGGTCGACAGCACCGCCATGGCGGGTACCCCCTCGCAGAGTTTCGACATCACCGTCGAATACCAGTGACGCGTATCCCGCGCGTGGCCGTCCCTCTCTCCCGCGGCCACGCGCGGGTGGCGTCGTCTCAAACCTACTTTTGAACTACCGCAACTCCAGGAGCAGCCCATGACCCGATCGTGGCGAAGGTGGATGGCATCCGTCGTGCTTGTAGCCGGCATGAGCTGGTCCGGCGCGGCCAGCGCCCAGAGCCTCTCGATCTCCCCGACCCGCGTGGTCCTGGAGGGGCGAGAGCGCAGCGCAGAGCTGACGCTGGTCAACTCCTCAGATCAGACGCTGACCTACCGCGTGCTCTTTCGCCGCCTGGCAATGAGCCCCACCGGGCAGTTTCAAGAGCTCTCGCCAGAGGCTTCTGGAAAGTTCGTCGATGCGTTCGTGCGCTACTCCCCCCGCCAGGTCACGCTGGGCCCGGGTGAGACGCAGACGGTGCGATTGATGGTGCGCGCCCCGGCCTCCCTGGGCGATGGCGAGTACCGCTCGCACCTGACCTTTCAGGCGTTGCCCAACGCCACCGAAACCCCGCAAGCCAGCAACAGTGAGGCGCTGGAAGTGGAACTGAAGATGCGCATGAGCGTGAGCCTGCCGGTGATCTACCGCCGCGGCGAGCTCGGCGCGGAACTCAAGGCGCCGGAACTTCAGATCACGCAGCATGAGGGTCGCCCCGTCGCGATCGTGAACCTTCAACGCAGCGGCGAACGCTCGGTCTACGGCGATTACGAGCTCTACTACGCGCCTCGCCAGGGCCTGCCCGCCGAGTTCGTCGGCGCGGTGCGCGGGGTGGCCTTTTACTCTCCCGAGCAGGAGCGCGTGCTACGCGCTCCTCTAAGTGATGATTCGGTGAGCGCCGCCGGTGAGTGGAGCCTGCGCTTTATCGCGCGCGACGGCGACCAGCGCGCGCCGGCCCAACCCATCGCCATTGAGCGCGTACGCCGCCTGAGCGAGCGCTGAATAAGGTGAGGGACGATGGAACCACACGCGCAACATGGCCGTGGGGCCAGGCCTGCGGGCATACGCGCGTGGCGAGCGATCGTCCTCTTCCTCTTCGCGTCCATGGTCCTCACCGGGCGCGCTTACGCCCAGTCTTCTCTCGAGCCCGCCGCCTCCATGGAGACCGCCTCGTACGGTGAGGCCTTTGAGGCTGAAAAAGAGTGGCTGGTCGTCGAGATCTTCCTCGACGAGCATCACCTGAGCGAAGCCTTCCTCATCATCTGGGACGCCGCCTCCAACCGCGCCTATGTTCCGGTGGGCCACCTGAGCAAACTTCTCGAGCTCGCCATCCGCGCCGATGTGGAGGCCGCACAGATCGAGGGTTGGATCATGGATCCCGAGCGCGTCGTCGCCATCGATCTGGCGGGTGGGCGCGGGGAGGCTTCCGGCCGGGCTGTGCGTCTGAGCGCGCAGGACTGGATCGCCCAGCCCGACGATCTTTATGTGGCCGCCGACGTCATCGCCGAGTGGCTTCCGGTCACGCTGAACACCGAGCTCAACCGCCTGCGCCTGCAGGTTGTCGCCGACGAACCTCTGCCGATTCACCGTCGCCTGGAGCGCGAGAAGCGCCTGGCCCGCATGCGCGCGGTCCAGGGCTGGGACGGCGCCCCACATTACGAGGTGCTCGAGGCCCCCTACCGCTTCCTCGGCCTGCCGGTGATGGATCTTTTTTTGAGCGGCACCCTGCGCGCCGGGCCCACCGAGCCGGGCGCCGCGACCGTGCCCCAGTCCAACGCCTACAATGTGCGCGGCGCAGGCGATCTTCTCTGGATGCAGGGAAGTTGGTCATTTTCCGGCTCGCCCACCCAACCCCTGAACTCCGCGCGCCTCAACCTCTCTCGCCGCGACCCGGCCGGCCGACTTCTGGGCGCAGTGGGGGCGACCCGCGTGGAGCTCGGGGATGTGCACGCCAGCGCCATTCCGCTGGTGGCCACCGGGCGCGCCGGGCGCGGCGTAACCCTCTCCACCGCCCCGCTGACCCGGGCTCAAACCTTCGACCGCACCACCCTGCGCGGCCAGCTCGACCCGGGCTGGGAAGTTGAGCTCTACCGCAACGGCGCCTTCCTGGGCACACAGAGCGAAGCCAACGGCCGTTTTGAGTTCTCGGAGGTCCCGCTGGTCTACGGTTGGAACGAGCTCCGTATGGTCTTCTTTGGCCCTTACGGCCAGGAGCGCGAAGAGACCGAGCGCATCTTCATCGGCTCCGAGATGGTGCCCACCGGCGAGGGCCAGCTCGATCTTCAGGTGGTCGAAGCCGGCACGCCGCTGGTGGTGACCAGCCCCGACTTCCAGAACACCACCGGCGGGCTGCGCGCGACCGCGAGCTATGAGTTCGGGCTCAGCTCCAACCTCTCGGTGCTCGGTCGCGCCACGACCACCTCGCATCATAACGATGAGACGCGAACCTACCTCAGCGCCGGCGCCCGCGCCGGCCTGGGCAGCTGGTACGTCGGCGGCGAAGTCGTCGCCGATCCGCGCAACGGCGCCGCCGGCATCCTGCAGTTTCAGACGCGCAAGCTGGGGCTGAACCTCTCGGGCTACCACCTGCGCGCTTTTGGCGACTTTCGCTCCACGGCGCTGGGTTATGGCAGCGCCGCGCGCCGCGCCGAGACCAACCTGCGCGTCGATGGCGCGCTCAAGTTCGGCGTCCACATCCCCTACCAGCTGCAGTGGAACCTGCGCGATCAGCGCAACGATCTTCAGCAACATCGTATCAGCGCACGCTACGGGTTGCGCATCTTCGGCACGCAGCTCTCGCACAGCCACCAGCTCGATGTGACGCGCGGTGAACTTCAATCACTCAACGCTCGCGCCACCCTGCGACGTCGTATGGGCGACTGGAGCCCACATCTGAGCGCGGACTACCGCATCGTGCCCGCGCCTCGCCTGCGCTCGGTGCAGGCCGGTGTCGACCGCAAGATCACACGCAAGCTGCGCGCCTCGGCCAGCGTCGATCTTCGCAACCTGGTCGACGTTCAGCTCGGCGTCCGCGCCGGCATCCAGGGCGAGCTCAGCGGGGTGCGCTGGGGCCTCAACGCCGGCTGGGGCCAGCGCGGTGGCTGGGCCCTGGGAGCCAGCCTGGCCATGGGCCTGGGCCCCGACCCGGTGGACGGCGGCCTGATGGTCTCCACCCCCGACCAGACCACCCGCGGCCAGGTCGTCGCCGAGATCTTCCGCGACGCCAACGGCAACGGCGAGCGCGACCCCGGAGAAGATCCCATCGAAGGCGCTTCGGTACGTGGCTTTGGCAACCGCGCCTACCCGACCCAGACCAACACCTCGGGGCGCTTAAGCGTCGCCGGCAACCCCTCGACCTACACCGAGCTCCGGCTGGATACCGGGAGCCTCAACGACCCCTTCGCCGTCTCCACCGTCCAGGGCCGCAGCGTCATCACCCGCCCGGGCACCCCCGCCCGCATGAAACTCCCGGTGGTCATCGCCGGTGAGGTCGACGGCACGCTCTTTGTCGAGCGCGGCGGCCAGCATTTGCCCCTCCCCGGCGGCTGCGTCACGCTTCGCCCTCGCCAGCAGCCCAACCGCCCCACCCTTAAGGCGCTGGAGACGCGCACCGCCTACGACGGCTTCTTCTACTTCCCGCATGTGCCGCCGGGAAGCTATGAGCTGGGGGTGTGCCGCTCGCAGTCCCCGGACCCGACCATCCGCCGCCCCGCCCCTCAACCGATCTTCGTGGGCCTGAATGGCACCGTGGTCACCGGCCGCCAGATCGTCATCCGCCCCCCCGCCGCACCCCACTCCCCCTCGCCGCGCAATCGCGTCGCGGCGTCGGAGGTCGACGCCGCCACCCTCCTCGACCTCAACGAAGGCACACCCGAAGCCCGCGCGCAGAACCGCCTGGCAGTGGAGGCGGAGCGCCGCGCCCTGCTTCGCGCCCGCGCCGCAGACGGCAACTTCCGGGTCCGCATCGACGGGGATCCCACGGTGCAAGACGATTAAAGGCTTTTGCTCGGTTGCCACGCGAGAGGTCGATCACCCGCATAAACGTTGAACTTCGTCCGACCCTGGGTCGGTCACGAAAGCTTCCTTTTCGCCTCACTGCCTCCCGCATCCGCATAAAAAAACCCCGCACCTTTTGAGAAGGTGCGGGGCGTCTGCGCTCACGAGCGCAGCTCCTAGCAGGTCGGCTTAGCAGCCCTTCTCAACGCGGCGGCGACGCACACCCAGCGCGCCCAACGCCGCCAGAACCCAGAGCATGCTGCCCGGCGTCGACCCCGTCGAGGAGCATCCCCCGCCCGAGAGCGACTCCCAGCTTCCGGGGAAGTTATAAGGATCGTTGGGGTCGGTCTCCTGCTCGACCTCCTCGCCATCCTCATAGCCGTCCTCATCGCTGTCGGGATTCTCCGGGTCGGTGCCCAGATCGTCTTCTTCCTCGTTGGTCAGGTCGTCGCCGTCAATGTCTTCATCGCAGGCGTCGCCGATGCCGTCGCCATCGATGTCGGACTGATCGGTGTTCTCGATAAGCGGGCAGTTATCATCGTCGTTTTCGACCTCGTCGCCGTCGATGTCGCCGTCGCACACGTCGCCGATGTCGTCTTCGTCGAGGTCGGCCTGGTCGTCGTTGGCGATGAGCGGGCAGTTGTCGATCTCGTCTTCGACGCCGTCGCCGTCGTTATCGCCCGAGCAGGCGTCGCCCACGCCATCACCGTCGGTGTCAATCTGGTCGGCGTTCTCCACCAGGCGGCAGTTATCATCGCCGTCTTCCACGCCGTCGCCGTCGCTGTCCGGGGAGCGGAAGTCGGGGGTGCCGTCGTTGTCGGTATCGATCGCGGGCGTCGCCAGGTCATCGTCGCCGGCTTCATCGGCATCGGGGACGCCGTCGCCGTCGCTGTCCTCATCGAGCGCGTCGATCACCTCATCCTCATCGGTGTCGATGGGGTTCTCCAGATCGTCGCCGACTTCGTCACCGTCCGAGATGCCGTCGCCGTCGCTGTCGGCGGTGGTCGGGTCCAGATCCACAGACACCTCCCAGGTGTCGGGAAGCCCGTCGTCGTCTTCGTCCAGGAAGGTCGAGACCAACGTGATGGTGCGCTCGTCGCTCAGCTCACCATCCGTCACCGAGATCACAACCTCGTAGCTGCCGGCCTCATCCCAGGTCGGTGACCACATCAGCTCGCCGGTGGTCTCATCGAGCAGCGCGCCCGCGGGAAGATCTTCGGCGCCGTAGGTCAGCGGCGCGCTGTCCACATCTTCGCCGGCGAGTTGAAGTTCCAGAAGATCGCCCTCGACCACGTCAAACTCGGAGGCATCTTCGGGCGTGGGCTCCACAAAGAAGGGCGCATCATTGACCGCCGTCACTGTGATCGTCACCGTCGCCGGCGCCGAGTCCAGCGCGCCGTCGTTGGCCACATAGGTGAAGGTGTCGGTGCCGAAGAAGTTCGCATCCGGCGTGTAGGTGAAGCTGCCGTCGGCGTTGAGCACCACATCGCCATTGGCAGGCGCGTCGCCGAGCACCGCGCTGAGCGCGTCGTTGTCCGCGTCGATGTCGTTGGCCAGAACGCCGGGCGCCACGATCTCCAGCGGCGAATCTTCAAAGACGGTGCGCGCATCATCGACGGCCACCGGCGCGTCGTTGACCGGGTTGACCGTCAGCGTGACCATCACCTCATTGGACTGCTCGTCGGCATCAAAAGCCACATAGGTGAAGGTGTCGGTGCCCGCGAAGTTCGCGTCCGGCGTGTAGATAAACGACCCGTTGGCGTTGAGCGTAAGCTCGCCGTTTTGAACATCGTCGATCAAAAGTGCGCCGAGCATGTCGTCTTCGATATCGCTGTCGTTGGCCAGAACGCCGTCTTCGGCGGTGACGCTCGACGTCTGATCCTCATCGACCTCGTAGGCATCTTCCACGGCCACCGGCGCGTCGTTGATCGGGTTGACGGTGATCGTGACCGTCGCCGGCTGCGAATCCTCCGTGCCGTCGGTCGCGACGTAGGTGAAGGTGTCCGTGCCGAAGAAGTTGGCGTCTGGCGAGTAGGTAAAGGATCCATCGGCGTTGAGGGTGAGCTGACCGTTTGCCACGTCGTCGACGAGCACTGCGTTCAAAGGCTCACCATCGAGATGATCATCGTTATCCAACACCCCCGGCGCCGCCTGCGAGAGGGTCTGATCTTCGTCCACCTCAAAGGCGTCGTCGAAACTTACGATCGAACCTTCGTTCGCGGCGCAAACTCCGTTGCCGTTGACGTCGTTGCACAAAAAGGTCTGAATATTCTCCGAAAAGGTCGCCGCCTCACTCGATTGCATCCAGTTAATGTCCATCGCCACGACCATCCGACCCCGGCCCCCCACCATGTCGGAGGATGTCCAGGCCGCGCCTACGGGCGTGCCTCCTTCGCCTCGGATGATGACGTTTTCCGCAGGAACCCCGCTCATTCCGCCGGCGGCATTCATCTGCACAGTCGTCAGAACATTCGGAGTGGTGGTGATTCCCCCAATCGCGGCTGGCTCAAAGACATAAGGCGCGGCAATGTCGCCTAAGTCACCCACCTGGACTCCGTCGTTGGTGAGTGCGTTGACCAGCGCCTGAACCGAATCATTGTTTACCTCACAGCAGGGTCGCTCTCCTGTGACGTAAACGCCTCCGCCCCGCTCCACGAAAGCCTGAAGTGCGTTGCGCTCGTTCGCTGGAAGCGCCTGAGTCGCGTAGAAGGACCAGATCGAATCGAACCCTTGCAAGTCTGCAGGCAAGGTCGCGACGTTGGTCACCGTATGGCCCTGCGCGGTGAGAACCACCTCGAGGTCGTTTCTAAATTCAACCTGATTTCCGAAAAACAGGATATCGTCAGCCGCAGCCACCGAAGGCATCGCCATCAACGCCGCCATCCCGACGGCTCCTGTCCAACCTCGAATCCACTTCATCACATCACTCCTCAGCATTAAGGCGGAGCACCGCCCGTGATTCGTACAACCCTGCTCGAATGCTCTCCTTGTACGGACTTCTTGCCCGAGCCGCAAAAAGAAGACGCCTCACACCTGAACTTTCAGCGAAGCTCCACCTCCCGCACCTGCCCCTCGACCTCCACCTGCACGCGGCGGGCATCTTCGGGGAACCTGGTCAGCAGCACCTCAAAACGATCTTCGTGGGAGAAGCGCACCAGGGGCGCGGGCATGCTCCCCACCACCTCGCCAGCCTCATTGAGAAAACGCACCTGCGCGACTTCGCCGGTGGTGGGGTTGGCCTCAAAGCGCGGCGCTCCGAGCGCAGCTTCCTCGCTGCGACTCCAGCTCAGCGGCGTATAGACCCCGGGCGGAAGCGCGCGTTGGTTTGAGGCGGCTTCGCGCACCGCGCTCATGCGATCGAAAAGCCCGCGGTAGGTGTAGTCGGAGATCCACGAAGGGGAGCAGTAGCCCATAAAATCGGCCGCATCATCGGGGGCAATGAGCGCATCGCTGCGCCTGTCCCAGCCCCACACGCCCACATCGCCGCCGGCGTGGGGGTAGTTGTTATCATCGCTCCACCAGCTCACCCCGCAGGGCGCGTGCCCGCGCCCGTGCATATGCCCCAGCTCGTGGATCAACGTGCCCACCCAGCGCTCTCCCGCGTACCCCAGCCCCGCGCCCACCCGGTAGGTGTAGGCCGTGGCACTGCTCACCGTATAACTTTGCCCGGTGGTACAGGAGCCGCCGCAGTAGGCCTCAAAGGTCTCCGCCGGCTGAATCAGGCCGTAGTAGTAGGCCTCATCCTCACCGTCGGCGATCTTTAAGTCGCGCAGGGCCTGGGTGAAGTTCCCCCAGCGCACAGACCCGCTCCAGCTGTAGGGCTCGCGCACTTCCAGGCGCAGGCTGTGCAAGGGGTAGAGCGCGCGCAGCGCGCTCTCGATCAGCGCGAGCTGGCCTGGCGAGGTGTCGGGGAGACGGCCGGAGCCGTCGGTATCAAAACGCATGGGGACGAGCACCAGGTGCAGCTCTCCGCTCTCGGCGGTGGCCCCGGTCGGCCAGGCCGATCCGTCGGTCGGCCAGCGCGCCAGGAGCTCGCCATTCGGGGCATCCTCGATAAGTCGCAGGCGCAGCTGCCCGCCCACCTCGATCTCACCGCCGGGAAGTTCGAACTCAAAGGCCGAGCTTCGATCGCCGGGCAGCGAATCGGCGCTGACCACGCGCGTATCTTCCAAAAGAGTCTGCGCGCCGCCGGCCCCGACCACGATCAGCTCGGCGCGCACCGAGCTAACACTCCAGCCGGTCGGCACATCGACCGAGGCGCGCAAAAGCGTGTCGCGACCAGCGATGATCGGCGTCGGATCGAAGTTCGCCGCCCCGTCGAGCCAGGGGGTTTTGGCGATGGTCTGAAAGATCTCCACCCGATCGATCTGCAGCGAGAGCTCCGCCGGATCGGGATCTTCGCCAACATCCACCGGGTCAGCGTCGGCATCTTCCAAAACCTCCGCGTCGGGCTCGTCCGTGTCCGGCTCGCCGGCATCCGGAAGCTGGCTATCGCCGCCATCCATCGGATCTTCGCCGATGTCCGAGACCTCGTCGCTGTCTGGCGAGCCGGGGGTATCGGGACGATCGGCGTCGCGTGCATCCCCCGCATCGCCGGAGGCGTCAGGAAGGTCCGGCCGATCACGAAGATCCTCGGAGACCGGGGCGACGTCCTGGCCGCAGCCGGCGAGCAAAAGTGCGAGCACCAGCGCGCCGATCTTAGCCCGGGCGAAGGTTGATGCGGACCGGGCGAGGGAGGGGGAGGGCGCAGTCATCGAAGACCTCAGATCCAGGACCACCTGCCGCTCCCAGGCACGCGAGCAGCTCAGCCCCCCACGCACGCGCGTAGAGCAACATCGCGCGCCGCTGGCGAAGGTGGGGCGGTGGAGAAGGGTTGATGTAAACAAACGTATATTTACACATCCCGACCCTCGATTGCACGCCCCGGCTCACGTCCCATCACACGATATTATCCATCCAGGCTTGGACATCGCCCCGTGATAGCGCCAAATTGCCCGCCCCCCGTTTTTTATCTGCGCTTGAACATTCAGCGCACCGTCCAGGCGAACTTCTGCCCCCAGGTATCATCCAGCGGCCCCTCCGGGATCTTCAGCTCCAAAAGCTCTCGGCCGGTGGTGCTGCGCGGCCCGCACACCTCGGCGCGCCGCTCGATCACCCGGTAGGACTTCTCGGCCGGCCGCGTCACGTTGATCGCGCTAAAAGTCTCGGCCACCACACCCTCGGCCGCAAACACGCTCTCTCGCCCCGAATAGAAGTGGTCCACCACGCTGACCACCTCATTATCAAAGGCCACCGGATGGCCGTTGAGTTTGACCTCATAAAAGGAGAGCGGCTCATCAAGATCGATGTAGGTGCGCGCCACATAACGAATGCATACCTCACGCTCCGTCAGCGCGCTAAGCTCCGCCTCATCGGCGACCGCCGAGCGCTGCACCCCGCCCGGCGTCTCCTCATCAGGAGAGCCCGGCCCCAGCGGGGAGTGCAAATAGTTGACCTGACGCGTCTGGCCCGACTCCCCCACGGCGTCGGCGCTGACGGTGCGCTCCACGCTCCTGTGAGCACAGCCGGCCAGCAGCACCAGAAGACTTCCTACGAGCAAACATCTGTTTCGAATCATCATCACGTCCTCGCGATCTCGAGTATGAAAACCACCACGCTCGCCACCACACCGCGACGAGCTCGCCACCTTCAACGCGAGAGGACCGACAACGATCTAACTTTTTGAGATCGCTCGCCCCCCCCCCGCAACGTCGCCGCCCGGCTCAGCTCCAGTCGCCCTCGAGCGTGCCGTCGAAGCGTTTTTTCAGCCCCTTCCAACAGTCGATGTAGTTCTTCTGCATTGTGTCCAACCCCGCCGCGTAATCGGTCAGGTGCTGGGGCAGACGCGTCTCCCACATAAAGGCCATCGTGCCCTCGAGCTTCTGGGGCTTGAGCTCGGCGCGCGAGGCTTTTTCAAAGGCGTCGGTGTCCGGGCCATGCGGCAACATCATGTTGTGCAGGCTCATGCCGCCGGGCAAAAAGCCCTCTTCCTTAGCGTCGTACTGCCCGTAGATCAGCCCCATAAACTCCGACATGATGTTGCGGTGGTACCAGGGCGGCCGGAAGGTGTCTTCGCCCACAAGCCAGCGATCGGAGAAGATCACAAAGTCGATATTCGCCGTGCCCGCCTCCCCCGAGGGGCTCGTGAGCACGGTGAAGATCGAGGGGTCGGGGTGGTCAAAGAGGATCGCGCCGATCGGCGAATAGTCGCGAAGATCGTATTTGTAGGGCGCGTAGTTGCCGTGCCAGGCCACCACATCAAGCGGGCTATGCCCGATCTTCGTCACATAGTGACGACCACACCATTTGATATGAATCTCAGAGGGGCGCTCCACATCCTCAAAATAAGCGACCGGGTATTTAAAATCGCGGGCGTTCGCCATGCAGTTTGCGCCAATGGGGCCGCGCTCCGGCAGCGTGAACTTACCGCCGTAGTTCTCGCAGAGGTAGCCGCGCACCGGCCCGTCGATCAGCTCAAAGCGAAACGCCATCCCCCGCGGGATCACCGCCAGCTCGCCGGGCTCGACCTCCAGTACGCCCATCTCGGTGACCAGCCGAATCGAGCCCTCCTGGGGCAAGAACATCAGCTCGCCATCGGCGTTGATCACATAGTCATCCTCCGAGCTTCGGTTGACCAGGTAGAGGTGCGCCGACATGCCCGTCTGACCCACCACGTCGCCTGCGGTCGAGATGGTGCGTACGCCGTCAACAAAGCCGGTGGGCTCCTCGGGGATCGCCACCGGATCCCAGCGCCGCTGCCCGATCGGCAATCCCCCGCCCTCGGTCGTCGGCGCGCTCAGCCAATGCTTAACCTCCACCGGCTCATACTCGCCCATATGCCGCACCGAGGGGCGAATGCGGTAGAGCCAGCTGCGCTCATTGGCGCTGCGCGGCGCGGTAAATGGCGAGCCGGAGAGCTGCTCGGCATAAAGCCCGTAGGGCGCGCGCTGCGGCGAGTTGCGCCCCCGGGGCAGCGCCCCCTCGAGCGCTTCGGTCTCAAAGTCGTTGCCAAACCCGGTCATGTACTCAAGCGTCATAGCGTCTCTCCGGCCAGTGTCTGCAAACCACGTCTGAATAAGTGGGCACGATGCGTTTCGCCCATTGTGGATAACGCGCCGGCCGCACAGTGGCAACGCTGCGCGCTTTGCCCCGACACTTTGCCGCAGCAGATTCGGCAAAGGTGTCGGACCCTCGGTTGTGCACGACCCGCATAAACACGCGACTTTGTGCGTCCCAGGGTCGTGCATGACCCGCATAAACACGCGACTTTGTGCGTCCCAGGGTCGTGCATGACCCGCATAAACACGCGACTTTGCACCGCTCCCACCGACGCGCTACACCTTAAGCCTCTCACAAACCCTGCGCGCTTTTCGCCACTCTCCATGGAGCCCACCGATGCCCTCGATCGCCCCCACCGTTCTCGACGCCCTCGACCTTGTCGGCCTCTATGTTGTGGTTCCCATGGCCGAGCTCTCCACGGCCGTGCCCGCCGCCAACCGCCAACTTCTGGAACGCTACGAGCGCATCGAAGGCCGCTGCGGCCGCCATCTTCTCGATGTCTCACTGAAGGTCGAGGAGGGCATCTACACCCAGTTCGTCGGCGTCGAAGTTCACCCTGACGCCCCCACTCCCGAGGGGCTGGAGCGCCTTCACCTGCCGCGCCAGCGCTGGCTTCACCTCAGCCACCGCGCGCCGGTCACCGAGATCGGCACGAGCTTTGGCGCGATGCGCGCGTTTGGCGAGGAGCAGCGCCTGCCCACCGAGCACGTCTTTCTGGAGTTTCATCCCATCGATGGCCAGGGCCCCGTCGAGCTCTACGTGCGCCTGGCCCCGCGTCCCGAAAACATCGTGCACTGGCGCGAGATCCAGCGCCCCGACACCGCCACCTACCCGGGCAGCGACGAGCTCTTGAGCATCGGCTCCCCCCTGGGCCGACATCTGGGCATGCGCCACTTTGGCATCCATCACGAAGTCTTGCCCCCCGGCCGCCGCACCTCCTGGCCCCACGCCGAGAGCACCGAAGATGAGTTCATCTACGTGCTCGAAGGCAGCCCCGATGTCTGGATGGACGGGCACCTCCACCGCTTAAGCTGCGGCGACGCCGTCGGCTTTGTCGCCGGCACAGGCCAGGCCCACACCTTCATCAACAACACCGACACCCCGGCGCGCCTGCTGGTGATCGGCGACAGCCACCGCGACGACAACCTCTGCTACTACGCCCACGATGAGGATCGAAACCGCGAGATTTCCGACTTCTACTGGGATATCGAGCGCCCCCCGCTCGGCCCCCACGACGGGCTCCCCGACCGCCTTCGCGATCGCCTCAACACCCCTGCCGACGAAGACTAAAAGCACCCACCCGGCGGCGAGGCTTACCATCCCACGGTCGCGCATCACCCGCATCATGGCTCGACTTTGTGTGACCCACGGTCGTGCATCACCCGCATCGTGGCTCGGCTTTGTGCGACCCAGGGTCGGCCCTCCACCACCACACCACCCACCTGACACCTCACCGGGCTCCCCCCTCCCTCGCCAATCAGGGGGTCGAGCCCACCACCACCCCCGTTCGGGGCGTTGCCAGCCCCAACCGGGCGCCGCAAACTTTTTAATGCGCGCGCCACGCGGGCGTGGATGGCCTAAGTTGTTTTAAAGGTTCGATCTTTTAGCCGTCTCGTCGCGCGTTGATCCTCCCCCCTGCTCTAGTCTGAGCGAAATTTGATCCTACTTGTAACATTATATTAAGCTTCGCCGGCCGACCCGCTTCGGCCTCTCCCCTCCCGCTCCTCGTCCCCCCTCCTCGGAGCTCCCCATCATGCCCCGGCCCTGCGCCCCGCCCACCGATGCGCCTCGCATCCCCCTGCTCTTCTCGCCACCGGTGAACTTCTTCACGCCGCCGGAGCTGCGCGAAGCCAGGAGCTACGAAGCCTACAAACACCGCGTCGCCGCCCTTCTGGGGCTGGGGTTGTGGATCTGGGCGCCCGTCTTTGCGCTGATGTACATCACCATCTTCGACAGCTTCATGCTTTTTGCCGAGCTGATGGCCGCCGGCGTGATCGGGCTGATGGCCATCTGGCGCATGCGCAAAACCGGCGACGAGGTCTGGCTCGCCCACCAGACCTGCGCCGTCCTCTCGGTCGTACTCATCGTGCTCACCCTGCACACCGGCGGCATCTACTCGCCGGTGCTCTTCTGGCTGTTGCTCGTGCCGGTGGTCTCCATCACCATGGCCGGCCCCTCCAAAGCGCTGTGGTTCTGGATGGCGGTCGCGCTGGCGGTGATGGCCTACTTCTATGTGGAGCCGATCCCCGAGATCGACCTGCGCACGGTGGTCACCATCAACAACCACCGGTCGATGCTGACCGTCTCCATGGTCGGACTTCTCCTGGCCACGCTGATGATGTTCTGGGCGCGTTACCAGATCGAACGCTGGCTGATGGAGCGCAACAACGAGAGCCAGCGCCGCCTTCAGGAGCTGCACGAAGAGACCAAGCGCGTCGCCCGCGACACTCTGCTCGAGATCATGGAGCGCACCCCCCAGGGGGTCGTTCTGCTGAATGCCGATGGCAACGCCATCTACGGCAACGCCAGCTTCAAGGAGCTGGGCTGCTACGATGACGAGAGCCTGAGATCCCTCCACGCCACCACCCTCTTCACAAACCCGGAGGGCGAGCCGCTCCAGAGCCTGCTCAACGGCCAGAGCCAGAACATCCTCGCCATGCTGCACACCGCCAGCGACGAGCAGCTCGCGATCAGACTGAGCATCTTCACCGCCATCTTCGAAAACCAGGACGTGCACGCGCTGCTCATTACCGATCTTTCGCAGGAACACGAGCTGCAGAGCCGCATCGCTCAGATGGATCGCATGATCACCGCCGGCACCCTGGCCGCCGGCGTCGCCCATGAGATCAACAACCCGCTGGCCTATGTGGCCTCCAATGTCGAATACCTGCTCGAAAAGATCGCTGATGACGCCATCGACCGCGACACCCTGCTGGCCAGCCTGGAAGACGTCCACTACGGCACTCGCCGGGTGCGCAAGATCGTCGACGATCTGCGCGACCTCTCCCGCACGCCCACCGACGACATCTACCCGGTCGACGTGGCCACCGTCCTCGACTCCACCCTCTTGATGGTCGAGCATCGCGTGCGCCAGCGCGCACAACTCATCCGCGACATCGACGATCTTCCCTCGGCGATGCTCAACGAGTCGGGGCTCTCCCAGGTGCTGCTCAACCTTCTGGTCAACGCGGTGCAGGCCATTGAGCCCGGCACCCCCGAAAAAAACCACGTGCGCGTGAGCGCGCGCCGCGCCGACAATCACCTCATCATCGAGGTCAGCGACAGCGGCCATGGCATCGCCCCCGAGCAGCTCGAGCACATCTTTGAGCCCTTCTTCACCACCAAACCCATCGGCGAGGGCACGGGGTTGGGGCTGTCGATCTGCCGCAAGATTGTCGCGGAGATGAACGGAGATATCGACGTCGAGAGCACCCCGGGCCAGGGCACGACCTTCCGCCTCATCATCCCTACGCGCTGGTTGAGCACGGTCACCATCACCACGCCGCCCCCGGGCGCGCTGCACGCCCCACCCCGCACGCGCACCCCCGTGCCGACACCCCCTGGCGGGGTTCGCGATGATCGCGCTCCGGCTGAGCAAAACCCCACCGCCCCCTCGAACCCAAGCGCCGACGCCAACGCGTCGCCCGCTCCCGCGCAACCCGACGCGGATACAACCTCACCAGCACCCACCGGCGTCTTCCTCATCGACGATAACGCCATGCTGCTGCGCGCGCTCAAACGCCAGCTTCAGTCGCGCTTTACCCTGCACACCTTCGAGTCGGCCTCCGACGCCCTCGACGCCATTGAGGCCGGCGCCCAACCCTGCCTCATCGTCTGCGACCTGGAGATGCCCGCCATCGGCGGCGCGCGCCTCTACCAGCGCCTCAGCGAAGCGCACCCGGCCCTGGCGCGGCGCATGATCTTTATGACCGGCGGCGCCTACAGCGCCGAGAGCAAAGACTTTCTGGAGTCGGGCGACTTCACCGTGCTCGCAAAACCCTTCCCCAGCACCGAGCTCGAGTCGCTCATCTCCCGGGCCACCGCAACCTCGTAAGCGCCGCCGACCTTCTCAGCGATCCACCACCAGCAGCCCGTTGGCACGCTGGATCATCACGCTCGCATCCTCGGCACCAACGCGAACACCCAGCACATCGAGCACCACCTCACCGCGACGCGCGCCCGCCTCATCGACAAGCACCACACGGCGCATCGACCCATCGAGCTCTCCGCTCGAGGCGTAGTTTCGAGCCATCGCCGCATGGGCGCTCAGATCGCCGCGCCACCGCCCCTGCTCCCCCTCCACGATCAGCGTCGCGCCCTCCGCCCACACCTCCAGCGACGCGCCCTCCGTCGTCGTAAGCAACGTTGGCTCCCCCTCCTCGCCATAAACCACATACGAAAAGGGATAGAGGGTCGCCGCCATTATCACCTCAAAAGCGACCTGATCGGCGCTCAAACTCACCACACGCAGGCCCTCGCCCTCACTCGATCCCCAGCGCGCCTCCCACAGCCGCTTCTCCCAGCTCGCGCGCTCCTCCGGCGTGAGGCTCGCCGGCACAAACTGCGCGAGCGCGTCGTCGCCAAAATGCTCGTGCACATAATACGCCAGCGCGGCCACCTCGCGCCCCCCACCACTCAGGTTCGCGTAAACCTTATCGACATCGATCGCCCCCTGAGCGTCCCCCACGCCCTGCGCCGAGATCTCCCGCTGAAGGCGCACCACCTGACTGCGCTCGGCGACCGCCGGCGCGCTGATAGGCCCCAGCGCGCCCACGAGCGTCCCGGCGGCTACCACCACCGGCACCACCCACAGCCCCATCGGACGCCGCCGGATGTAGCCCACCGCCCCGACCCCGCAGATCGCCAGCAGGGTGGCCAGCGCCAGCAGACGCACATAACGAAACTCCGTCCAGCCGTACTGCCCGATGCGCTCAAACACCGCCCAGATCGCAAGCGGCACCATCGGCCCCACCACCACCGGCAGCGCATCGACCACGCGCACCAGCGTCTCATAACCCCCTTTGCGCCGCATCACCTCGACCTGCTCCAGCGACATCCACATCAGCACCCCCGCCCCCAGAATCAGTGGCGAGAGCACGTTGGATGGGGCCTCCCCTACCACCAGCACACGGATCGCGTAAGCATAGGTAATTACTAGATAAACCGACGCAAGCGGCAGCGTCAGATAGAAGCCCAGCCGATGGCTCCAGGGCTGCGCCTCGGCACCCACCTCCTGCTCAAAATCGAAGATCTCCTCGGTGCGCGCCGCCAACATCCACACAAAGCCCGGCCCGAAGATCCAGGCCGCCAGGTGCCCGTAAAGCTCGCCATCGACGCTGAGGTCAAAGAGCGTGTCCACCGAGTACACCGCCAGCGCCAGCCCCACCCACAACGCCCCCAGATACAGCGCGCTCATCCCCCCGTAGAGCCAGAGCCGATACGCCGCGCGCCAGGTTCGCAGCCGCGCCCCCACCGCGCTCTTCTGCGCCGCCAGCCCCACCACCATCAGCAGCGCCACAAGCCCCACCGAGGCCAGGCCCACACGCCAGATCTCGGCGTCCACAAACTCCCCGCTCAGCGTCCACGCCCACCCGCTCCACACCCCGAGCCCCACCACACTGAGCGCCACACGCCAGCCCACCTTCAGCGCCTTCAGGATGTGCAGGTAACTCACCGCAAACACCCACATCAGCGCCGGCACCGCGGTCAGTGTCCAGGCGATCACGAGCTCATCTCTCCAGAGCTGCTCCACCCCGCCGCTGAGCAACGCGGCAACTCCCAGCCCCATCGCGACTTCCAGCGGATGCCGACGCGCCGCCTGCCGGGCCATCGCACCAAAATTTTGAAGGAAACGCACCATCATCGCCTGCATCACCACCTCCCTTTCGCCGCCAGTCTCGGACCCTCTTCACCCCCACCCGTTGGTAGACGGCGCCCACGTGCGCATCTTTCAAACGATGCTCACCCACCCTTCGCCCCCAACGGACGTGACCATGAGCGAAAAACACTACCTCGAAACCTACCTCCAGGACCATTACGCCGCGGCCACCGCCGGGCTAAGCCTCGCCAGGCGCATCGCCTCCCAGAACACCGCCAACCCCATCGGCCGCAAGGTCGGCGAGTTGGCCGATGAGATCGAAGACGAGGCCACGGTGCTGCGCAACATCCTGCGCGCCCTCGACGTCTCCCCCTCCCGCGTCAAAGGCGTCAGCGCCCGGGTCGCCGAGAAACTCGGCCGCCTCAAACTCAACAACGAAGTGGTGCGCTACTCCCCCTTAAGCCGCGTCCTCGAGCTCGAAGGCCTCCAGGGGGGCGTGCGCGCCAAACAATGCCTCTGGCGCGCCCTGCTCCTGGCCTGCGACCAGCACCCCGAACTTCAAAACTTCCCCCTGGCCGAGCTCCGCGACCAGGCCGACCAGCAGCTCGGGCGCCTCCAGGCCCTCCACCACGACGCCACCATCGTCATGATCCGCCACGACCGCACCCATCCCCACGACGAGGATCGTCCCTCCCCCTCTGCCTGACCTCAAGGTTTCACTCGAACCCGCGGCCGAGAACGAGGTCGAGATCGAGATCGAGAACGAGATCGAGCACCAGTACCAGATCGAGATCGAGGTCGAGTGCGAGGTCGAGCTCGAGCACCAGCACGCCCCCCTTCATCCACAGCCTTCAATAAATCGGCACCCCACCCTCATCGTGCTCCGGCGCCGGCTCCGGCTCCGGCGCCGGCTCGGCTGGCGGCTCCGGCTGCACCGGCCGCGGAGCCTCACTCGGCGCCATCTCTTCCACCGCCTCCGGCTCCCCGCCAAAGCGGTAGTTCAGCCCCACGCTCCACTGAAAGGGGATAATCACCACATCTCCCCCCACCATGGAGGCTCCCTGGTCGGTCACGGTCCAGGGCATCGCGATCAACTCCATCTGCAAACTCAACGCCGGCGAGACGACTTTTCCCTCCATCCCCAAAAACCCGCCGATGAGTACCCCCTCATACCCAAAGCGCGTCTCTCTGCTGTTCTCCCGATACTTCCAGCCGGTGAGCACGTTGGCCTGCATCCCGACGTAGAGCGGCATCTTCCCCCGGACCGCCGTGGAGATCCGCGGCGTCACCACAAGCCCCGCGGCGTAGTCCTCGTAGTCAGCGTTGTTGGTGTCGACCACGATGATTCCCTCGGTCTGCAGGCCCAGCGTCAACCAGCGGGTTGGGTAATAACGCGCCGACGCGCCCACATTCGTCGTCGCGAACGCAAACCCGCCCTGCAACCCCAGGTCCGCCCGCTCTCCCACCCCGACTTTGCCATACGCCGATATCCGTGGCTCCGACTCGTTCCCCGGCAAGTCGATGCCGCCGCCGACCACCACCTCACCCTGCTCAAGCTGGCGCGCGGTCTCCCGGCTCGTCAACGAGCACCCTGCCTCCACGGTCGGGGCCAGCCCCATGACCAGGACCAGCACCCAGCGTTTCCAACCCGGCGTCGACCCTGTCCCTTCACGTTCCCATGCCATCGGCCCCTCACAGCTTCCCGTCTTAGGAAAATGCGTACGCTCTCCGTGCACACCATCCGACCCCAAACCCCGGGGCGTGCACAAGCTCGCGCCCGTCCATAAGGCCCGGCCCGCGTTTAAGCCCGGGCTCCTGCAAAGAGCCCGGGTCGAGGTCGTGCACCCCTACCAGCTCGAGCACGAGCACAAAAACGAGCCCCCCCTCATCCACTACCCTCAATAAATCGGCACCCCGCCCTCATCGTACTCCGGAGCGGGCTCCGGCTCGGATTGCGGCGCCCGCTTCGGCTGCGCAGGCTGCTGCGCTTCGCGCTGCGGTGCCACGCTCGGCTCCATTCGCCGCACCACCTCCGCCTCCCCGCCGAAGCGGTAGTTCAGCCCCACGCTCCACTGAAAGAGCGCCGGCAGCCCGCCCTCCGAGAAGATCACGTTGACCCCGGCGTCGTCGACGGTCACCGGCATCAAAATCAGCTCGGTCTGCAGGCTTAAGCCCGGCGAGATATCGGTCTCGATGCCTGCAAACCCGCCGATGGTGGCGCCCTGAAACGTGTAGACCGTGTTGACGCCGCTCTCATCGTACTCCCAGCCCGTGAGCAGGTTGGACTGAATCCCCCCGTAGAGAAAGTCATCGCCGTTGACGGCCGTGGAGATCCGCGGCGTAAACACCAGCAGCGCCGCGTTATTATCGACCGTCCCAAAGAGGCTCCCAAAATCATCGACCACGAAGACCGCGTCGGTCTGCAGGCTCATCGTCAGCCAGCTGGTCGGATACACACGCGCGGTCGCCCCCACGTTGGCCGTCGCAAAGGCGAAGGCCCCCTGCAACCCCAGGTCGGCCTTATCCCCCACTCCCACCTTGCCGTAGGCCGAGGCCCGCGGGATGTACAAAAGCCCCGGCCAGTCCAGCGCCCCGCCCACCACCGCCTCGCCACTCTCGAGCTGGCGAGCGGTCTCCATCGTCGTGAACGAGCACCCCGCCCCCAGACTCAGCGCCAGCGCCAGCGCGCCCACCTTCACACCTAACCTCATCGAAACCATCCCAACTCCCTGTATCGCCGGCCACTCACGACAGCTCGCCAGTCGGCCACGCTCATTCAGCGCACTGCGCCCTCATCAACTCCTTCGTCACACTCGGTTCCCGACCTACTAACACAGGTACGCCCCCGGATCGCAATACTTCAAACGCGACGCCCCATCCGCCCACATAACCACCTAACCTCAAAGCGAACCCGCCAACGCCCTCACAAATCGACCCACCCCGCAAACCCCGGCGCCCCACAACCACCCAACCACCCAACCACCTAACCACAACCCGCCCCCCCCACTCAAACGCTTCTAAAAGAGCGGAACCCCCTCCCCATCATACCCCGGCACCTCCTCCTCTCCCGGCACCTCCTCCTCACCCGGCACCTCTTCACTGCGCGTCGGCCGCGCCTCCTCCCCACCCCCAAAGCGGTAATTCACCCCCACGCTCCCCTGAAACCCGATGCCCTCGTCGACAAACTCAAACACGTCGATCCGCTCATAATACGTGTTGATCAGCAGCGGTCGCAGCATCATCTCCGCCTGCAAACTCCAGCCCTCTGAGAGGCGTCGCTCCGCCCCCACAAAGCCCCCAAAGCCCAACCCCCACAGCCGCAGCGTCGACGTCTCCGTCTCCGAGTTGTACGACCACCCGCTGAGCAACGTCCCCTCCAGCCCCACATACACACCGCCCCGCTCCCGCACCGCCGTCGAGATGCGCGAGGTCACCACGATATCATCCACCCCCGGATCCGGCCGCTCGCTCGTGTCCCGACTCCGCCACACATCTCGCCGACCTTCAGCCTGAACCCCCAGCATCCACCCCTCATCGGGATAAATCCGCGCGCTCAGCCCCAGGTTGGCCGACACAAAATCATACCCCCCCAACACCCCCAGATCGCCCTTCTCCGCGACCCCCACCACCCCATACGCCGTCATCCGGGGCCAGTACTCCTGACCCGGCCAATCTCCCCCGGCACCCAGCGCCACCTCCCCCGCCTCCAGCTGCCGCGCACTCATCAACGTCGTCGTGGGCGTGCACCCCCCGCCTGTGAGCAGGGCCAAAAATAGTGCCAACACCGTCCAACGTACCCGAATTGAAATCACAGCGACTCGCCAGAGTTAGGGAAGGGGACCGGCCCCTTCGACAGAATAGATAGCGGGATTATGTGCGTGCCCGAGGTCTACCACAGGCCCGAGGGCCGGGGCTAAGACATCCTGCACCCCCTTTAAAAGCGCGTTTCAGGGGAGGTGAGGGCGGGCGAAGTCGGTCTCGGGCTCGATCTCGATCTCGGTCTCGTCCTCGTACTCGTACTGGTCCTCGTCCTCGTACTCGTACTGGTCCTCGTACTCGTACTCGTACTCGTCCTGGTCCTCGTACTCGTACTGGTCCTCGTACTCGAAACCGCACACCCCCGACCGCCCTCACGAATCGCCCCACCCCGCAAACCCCGACGCCCCACAACCACACAACCACACAACCACACGCACAACGACCAACCCGAGCGCATCCAGGGCGGCGCCTGGCAAGGAGGCAGGGATGAAGCTGTAGCAGCGCTACTGCGAATCCCTGACGACACCGCCAGCGTCGTCCTGGGGCGCTCGGCACAACCCGAGCGTATCCAGGGCGGCGATTGGCAAGGAGCCAGGAGGAGCGTGTAGCAGCGCTACCGCGACGACGCAGCGACGCAGCCAGCGTCGTCCTGGGGCGCTCGGCTCACCCCAACCCGAAGAATGCTCGCAACTTCCCTAACGCCACCCCCCGGTGGCTAATCGCCCCCTTCTCCTCCAACGTCAGCTCCGCCATCGTGCGACCCAGCGAAGGCACATAAAAGTGCGGATCGTAGCCAAAGCCGCCCTCACCACGCGCCTCCACCACGATCCGACCATCGACGCGGCCGCGAAACCACACCACCGCCCACTCGCCGACCCGCACAAGCTCCCCCTCGTTGCGGGGCGCGCCCATCGGGACCTCTTCGAGCGTCAAACCGCAGCGCGCAAGCAGCGTGCGGCCCACCACATCGGCGCCGAGCACCAGGCAGAGCACCGTCTCAAAGCGCGCCGCGGGTCCGGCCTCCCCCGCCCACTGCGTGGCATCCAGCCGGCCGATGGCCTCGACGAGTTTTTGATTGTTGGTGGCGTCGGTCGCCCCCTCCCCGCTGTAGCGCGCGCTGTACACCCCGGGCGCCCCGCCCAGCGCGTCGACCACAAGCCCGCTGTCGTCGGCCAGCGAGGCGCGCCCGGTGTCGCGCGCCGTCCACAACGCCTTTTTGATCGCGTTGCCCTCAAAGGTGTCGGCGTCCTCCTCCACCTCGTCGAGCGGCCGCGGAAAACTGTTGCGGTCAAAGACCTCCCAGCGCGCATCCAGCAGCTCGCCAAGGCTCGCCGCAAGCTCGCGTCGCTTGCCGGCGTTGCCCGTCGCGATCACAAACGCCCCCTCGGGCACCGTCGAGGTTGAAAGCTCTTCCATCTGGACCTACACCTTGTCTCGTACCATTCTCTCGACGCCGCGCTGCTCGCCAGGGCATTGACACCACCCGGCAAAGCGGCGCGCTCTGGCGCCATCACCCTTTCGTGGGCCGCGCTCTATCAGGCTTTGAGCCCGGCCACAACGCCCTTTACCCGCGCCCCCTCCCACGGCCACCCCCACCCCCGAGGTTCCCCCATGATCAGCGTAGGATTTGTCGGCTCCACCGGCGTCGGAGACGTCGCTCGCCATCTGCTCGCCATGGGCGCCTGCGACATCAAGGTCTGGCACCCCGGCGAGTTATGTGAGGAGGATGAGCTGCCCGGGGAGAGGGTGGAATTGGAGGAGTTGGCCGAGTCGACGCTCATCATCTTCGCCGCCCCCATCGCCCGCTGCCGCGAGATCGCCCGCCAGGTCGGCGACGTCATCAGCGGCCGCCACGTCATCGTGCACACCCTGCGCGCGCTGGAGCCGGGCACCCTCAAGAGCGTCTCCACCATCCTCCAGGAAGAGACCCCCACCCAGCGCATCGGCTACCTGGGCGGCCCCATGCTGCGCACAGACATCGAAGCCGGCCACCCCGCCTCCGCCGTCTGCGCCTCCCTCTTCCCCGAGGTCCACGATCTGGTGGAAGACGCCATGATGTCCGGCAGCTTTCGCGTCTACCGCTCCCAGGATCTCATCGGCGCCGAGATCTGCGGGGCCTACGCCCGCGCCATCGCCCTGCTCAGCGGCCTGGCCGACGCCCTCAGCTTAGGCTCCAGCCTCCAGGCCACCCTCTTTGCCCGCGGCCTGGCCGAGATGTCCCGCTACGTCGTCTTCCGCCAGGGCTTTGAGCGCACCACCTTCGGCCTGGCCGGCGCGGGCTCCCTCTACGCCGACACCCACCTCAAGGGTTCTGTCGACTTCCAGATCGGCTGCCACCTGGGCAAACACCCCGGCACCCCGGCCGACGCGCTCGTCGAGCAGTTCGGCCCCCGCGCCCGCGAATCCCTGCAGGTCGTCGACGCCCTGGCCAAAAGCGCCGAACGCGCCGACCTCGACCTCCACCTCCTCCAGGGCGCCTTCGCCCTGATCCACAACGAGCTTAAGCCCGACGAGGTCGTCCAACGCCTCATGACCCTCCCCGCCCTCTACGAGTAATTTTAGAATTTTAATCAGGGCGACCGGTGCAGGCCTCGCCAGCCCGTCAGATCACCACGCTCCCTGAATGAAAAAAACGCGCAGCTTCTCGCTGCGCGTTTTTTCGTTTTTTCCTTCAGGGCAACCGGCCGCTGCCCCTCAGGGTATGGGGGAGGCGTCTTAGAGCGTCGCGCTCTCCTCACCGCTGAAATAGTCGCGGGCGTGACGAATCACGTCCACATAACTCACGATCCCCACCAGCGCCCCGGTGATCGGATCGACCACCGGCACCGCCCCGATCTTCTGGTCGATCATCAGCTCGATCACCTCGTTGACGTCCGTCTCCGGATGCACCGAGATCACATCCCCCTGCATCACCGAGCTGATCGGCTGATCAAAACGCGTGTCGCTCAGCCGCATCACCTCCAGATCGGAGCCATCCGGCACCATCAACCCCTGCAGATCCCGGTCGCTGATCATCCCCACCAGCTCGTTATTCTCCACGATCGGCAGGTGACGCACATCGAGCTCAATGAGCTTGCGAATCACCTCCCGCAAAGGGTCGGTCACATCAGCACGCTCGGGATTTCCGGTCATCAACTCACTGGCTTCGATCATTTCGGGCTCCTTCCCTCAGGTGGGAGTACATCATCAGGTCGACGGGTTGGATCAGGCGCGACTTTCGCCGCGCTCAACTCACCTCAAAGCTAAGGCGCTCGCCAGCCGGTCAAGCCCCCCCAGGCTTGGGGTTTGCGGAGTTGGTCGGTTCGTGTGGGCGTTGGCGGGTTCGCTTTGAGGTTAGGTGGTTGCGGGACGTGGGAGGTCCGCGAGGGTTGGGAGGTTTGTGGTTAGGTGGTTGTGGGGCGCCGCGGTTTGCGATGTGGGTCGATTCGTAATGGACAGTCTTGGGTTCGCAAATCCCGGGACGTGGACGAGATCGAGCCCGAGATCCAGATCGAGATCGAGCCCGAGATCCAGATCGAGATCGAGCCCGAGATCCAGATCGAGTACGAGGACCAGCACGAGTACGAGGACCAGCACGAGTACGAGTACGAGGACCAGCACGAGTACGAGGACCAGCACGAGTACGAGGACCAGCACGAGTACCAGCCACCAGCACCAGCACCAGCCACTCCCCCCCTGGCCCAACCGCCCCCCACCGCGTATCATCCGCTCGCCATCAACCTCCCCCAAAACCCCGGTCATAACCTCATGGGCTACGTCCCCCACCCCACCGAAATCGAATACAAATCCGCCTCCCGCGCCCTGCGCATCGTCTTCAGCGACGACCACGAGGCGGTCTACCCCACCCGCTACCTGCGCGGCTTCTGCCCCTGCGCCCGCTGCCAGGGCCACACCAGCGGCCCCCACAAATTCATCGAACACCAGGCCCCCCAGGCCGAAGTCGTCGACGTGCGCCAGGTCGGAAACTACGCGATCAACATCGTGTTCGCCGACGGGCACGACACCGGCATCTACTCGTTCCAGCGCCTGCGGGAGATCTGCCCCTGTCCGGCGTGCATGCCGCAGGGGTTGAGCGATGAGTATCGCTGAGGAGTTGCTCAGACGCCCCCCAACCCGAGCGCATCCAGGGCGGGGCTGGCAAGGAGCAAGGAGGAGCGAGTAGCAGCGCTACCGCGACGACGCAGCGACACAGCCAGCGTCGGCCTGGGGCGCTCGGCGCGAGCTCTGCCCCTGCCCGGCGTAGCCATGCCGCAGGGGTTGAACGATGAGTATCGTTGAGGGGAGCGGGTAGCTCGATCTCGTACGGGTAGCTCGGGCTCGATCTCGATCTCGGGCTCGATCTCGATCTCGGGCTCGCTCTCGATCTCGGGCTCGCTCTCGATCTCGGGCTCGATCTCGATCTCGCCCTGGTACTCGAGCTCGAACGGGTACTCGAGTTCGGGCGCGCCCTCCCCAACGCCCTCACGAATCGACCAACACCGCGAACCCCGGCGCCCCGCAACCACCTAACCACAAACCTCCCAACCCCCGCGGACCTCCCACGTCCCGCAACCACACAACCACAAACCGCGCGCCCCTCAACGCTCAGCCAGATCGACCTACATCGCGAACCCCGGCGCCCGCTCGCACATGATCGCCCCGAAGGCTCCCGAGCCCCAAAATCGAGATTCGAGGAGCGCTT